>NZ_LDVA01000279.1:0-20401 GCF_050768715.1 Burkholderia sp. ZZQ-2
ACGACGCCGGCGCCGACCGTACGGCCGCCTTCGCGGATTGCGAAGCGCAGACCTTCTTCCATCGCGATCGGTGCAATCAGCTTCACCGTGATCGACACGTTGTCGCCCGGCATCACCATTTCCTTGTCCTTCGGCAGCTCGATCGAGCCCGTCACGTCCGTCGTACGGAAGTAGAACTGCGGACGGTAGTTGTTGAAGAACGGCGTGTGACGGCCGCCTTCGTCCTTGCTCAGCACGTACACTTCAGCCGTGAAGTGCGTGTGCGGCGTGATCGAACCCGGCTTCGCCAGAACCTGGCCACGCTCCACGTCTTCACGCTTCGTGCCGCGCAGCAGGATACCGACGTTGTCGCCTGCCTGACCTTGGTCCAGCAGCTTGCGGAACATTTCAACGCCCGTGCAGGTCGTCTTCACCGTCGGCTTGATACCGACGATTTCGATTTCTTCGCCGACCTTCACGATGCCGCGCTCGACACGACCCGTCACCACCGTACCACGGCCCGAGATCGAGAACACGTCTTCCACCGGCATCAGGAACGCGCCGTCAACTGCACGCTCCGGCGTCGGGATGTACGTGTCCAGCGCGTCTGCCAGGCTCATGATCGCCACTTCGCCCAGCTCGCCCGTGTCGCCTTCCAGCGCCAGCTTTGCCGAACCCTTCACGATCGGCGTGTCGTCGCCCGGGAAGTCGTACTTCGACAGGAGTTCGCGAACTTCCATCTCGACCAGCTCGAGCAGTTCAGCGTCGTCCACCATGTCGCACTTGTTCAGGAACACGATGATGTACGGAACGCCAACCTGACGCGCCAGCAGGATGTGCTCACGCGTTTGCGGCATCGGGCCGTCTGCTGCCGAGCAAACCAGGATCGCGCCGTCCATCTGCGCTGCGCCCGTGATCATGTTCTTCACATAGTCAGCGTGGCCCGGGCAGTCGACGTGTGCGTAGTGGCGGTTAGCCGTTTCGTACTCGACGTGTGCCGTGTTGATCGTGATGCCGCGCGCCTTTTCTTCCGGTGCCGCGTCGATCTGGTCGTACGCCTTCGCTTCGCCGCCGAACTTCTTCGTCAGAACCGTCGTGATCGCTGCCGTCAGCGTCGTCTTGCCGTGGTCAACGTGACCAATCGTACCAACGTTCACGTGCGGCTTGGTCCGCTCGAATTTACCTTTTGCCATGATTCTCTTCTTTCAAAAATTATCGATTGAGATAGCGAATTACTTCGACTTCGCGCTGATGATCGCATCAGCAACGTTGCGCGGAGCTTCAGCGTAGTGCTTGAACTCCATCGTGTACGTTGCACGACCTTGCGTCAGCGAGCGCAGCGACGTCGAATAGCCGAACATTTCCGACAGCGGCACTTCGGCGCGCACGATCTTGCCGCCGCCAACCATGTCTTCCATGCCCTGGACGATACCGCGACGGCCCGACAGGTCGCCCATCACGTTGCCCATGTAGTCTTCCGGCGTCTCGACTTCGACAGCCATCATCGGCTCGAGGACGACCGGGTTCGCCTTGCGCATTGCTTCCTTGAACGCCATCGAACCGGCCATGCGGAACGCGTTTTCGTTCGAGTCAACGTCGTGGTACGAACCGAACGTCAGGTGAACCTTCACGTCGACGACCGGGAAGCCAGCCAGCACGCCCGACTTCAGCGTGTCCTGGATACCCTTGTCGACCGCCGGGATGTATTCACGCGGAATCACACCACCCTTGATCTCGTCGAAGAACTCGTAGCCCTTGCCTTGTTCGTTCGGCTCGAGCGTGATGACCGCGTGACCGTACTGGCCGCGACCACCCGACTGCTTGACGAACTTGCCGTCGACGTCCTTCGCCGTCGAACGGATCGTTTCGCGGTATGCAACCTGCGGCTTGCCGACGGTTGCTTCCACGCCGAATTCACGCTTCATCCGGTCGACCAGAATTTCGAGGTGGAGCTCGCCCATGCCCGAAATGATGGTCTGGCCCGACTCTTCGTCGGTCTGCACGCGGAACGACGGATCTTCCTGTGCCAGACGGTTCAGCGCCAGGCCCATCTTTTCCTGGTCGGCCTTGGTCTTCGGCTCGACAGCCTGCGAAATCACCGGCTCCGGGAACACCATGCGCTCGAGCACGATCGGGTTTGCCGGATCGCACAGCGTGTCGCCGGTGGTCGCTTCCTTCAGGCCGACCGCAGCAGCGATGTCGCCTGCACGGACTTCCTTGATTTCTTCACGCTGGTTCGCGTGCATCTGCAGAATACGGCCGAGGCGTTCCTTCTTGCCCTTGGTCGAGTTCAGCAGCGTGTCGCCCGAGTTGACGACGCCCGAGTACACACGGAAGAAGATCAGCTGGCCGACGAACGGGTCGGTCATGATCTTGAACGCGAGCGACGAGAACTTCTCGTCGTCCGACGCCTTGCGCTCCGCTTCTTCACCGTTTTCGAGCTCGCCCTTGACCGGCGGGATGTCGACCGGCGACGGCAGGAAGTCGATCACGGCGTCGAGCATACGCTGCACGCCCTTGTTCTTGAACGCGGTACCGCACAGCATCGGCTGGATTTCGCACGCGATCGTACGATCACGCAGCGCCTTGACGATGTCGGCTTCAGGCAGATCGCCTTCTTCCAGGTACTTGTTCATCAGGTCTTCGCTGGCCTCAGCAGCCACTTCAACCATCTTTTCGCGCCATTCCTTGCAGGTCTCTGCGAGCTCGGCCGGGATGTCGACGTAGTCGAACTTCGTGCCTTGCGACGCTTCGTCCCAAATGATCGCCTTCATCTTGATCAGGTCGACGACGCCCTTGAAGTTTTCTTCCGCGCCGATCGGCACCACGACCGGAACCGGGTTCGCCTTCAGGCGCAGACGGAGCTGGTCGTAGACCTTGAAGAAGTTCGCGCCGGTACGGTCCATCTTGTTGACGAACGCGAGACGCGGCACCTTGTACTTGTTAGCCTGGCGCCACACCGTTTCCGACTGCGGCTGCACGCCGCCCACTGCGCAGTACACCATGCACGCGCCGTCGAGCACGCGCATCGAACGCTCCACTTCGATCGTGAAGTCGACGTGGCCCGGGGTGTCGATGATGTTGATGCGGTGTTCCGGATAGTTGCCGCCCATGCCCTTCCAGAAGGCCGTGGTAGCAGCGGACGTGATCGTGATGCCACGCTCCTGTTCCTGCTCCATCCAGTCCATCGTGGCTGCGCCGTCGTGGACTTCACCGATCTTGTGGTTCACACCGGTGTAAAACAGAATGCGCTCGGTCGTCGTCGTTTTGCCGGCGTCGATGTGAGCGCTAATACCGATATTGCGGTAGCGCTCGATAGGAGTCTTGCGAGCCACTTTGATCCTCTACTGGGATAACACGATGCAGCCCTGCTGCATCATGCTTCAACACAAACGGGCGAGGCGCCTGAAAAGCGCACCCGCCCGGAATTTATTTCCGCAAACAGCCCAGCCAGGCGCTTAGAAACGGAAATGCGAGAACGCGCGGTTGGCTTCTGCCATGCGGTGAACTTCATCGCGCTTCTTCATCGCGCCGCCACGGCCTTCGGCCGCTTCGGAGAGTTCACCTGCCAGGCGCAGAGCCATCGACTTCTCGCTGCGCTTCTTCGCAGCCTCACGCAGCCAGCGCATCGCCAATGCCATACGACGCGACGGGCGCACTTCGACCGGAACTTGATAGTTGGCACCACCAACGCGACGGCTCTTCACTTCGACCACCGGCTTGACGTTGTTGAGCGCAACCGTGAACACTTCCAGCGGGTCCTTGCCACCCTTGGTCTGGATCTGTTCGAATGCGCCATAAACGATGCGCTCTGCGACCGACTTCTTGCCGGACAGCATCAGCATGTTCATGAACTTGGCTACATCAACGTTACCGAACTTCGGATCCGGCAACACTTCCCGCTTGGGGACTTCGCGACGACGCGGCATGATTCTTCCTTTACTTGTTCAGTTGGAGCTGGAACCAGCTCCGCGGCCACCAACAAACCCGATCACATCTTCACGACTAACCAGCTTGGCCGGGTGACCACTTACTCGACAGCACCGGCAATCCGGCACTCCCGCCTTGACCGCCCTGCGGCGATCCCTGATCAAAAACTGCTTACTTGGCAGCCTTTGCACGCTTCGCGCCGTACTTCGAGCGCGCTTGCTTACGGTCCTTGACGCCCTGGGTATCCAGCGAGCCGCGAACCATGTGGTAACGCACACCCGGCAAGTCCTTCACACGGCCGCCGCGGATCAGCACAACCGAGTGTTCCTGCAGGTTGTGGCCTTCACCGCCGATGTACGAAATCACTTCGAAGCCGTTCGTCAGACGAACCTTGGCGACCTTACGGAGTGCCGAGTTCGGCTTCTTCGGCGTCGTCGTGTACACACGGGTGCACACGCCGCGACGCTGGGGGCAGTCCTGCAGGGCCGGGCTCTTGCTCTTCGTCGTTTCCGACTGACGGCCTTTGCGAACCAGTTGGTTGATGGTTGGCATTGTTTATTCCTGAAATTGAACAAAATCTGCACATCGATTTCGGGCAAAGCGAGAATCGGCGCACAGTTGACTTCCGAACCGGCGAAACGGGTGCGAGCTTTCGAACGCAACTCGGCCCACCGAATACCGGAACCCAGCATCATATTCCGGAAATACCAACTAAGTCAACGGCTTGCGTGATTCGCCGGCCGGACGCGTGGTTTACCGGAAGGGTCGGAACGCCTGTGTCAGGCAGACTCGACGACGTCGATGATCTCGTCGCCGAAGCGCTCCAGCTTGCGCACCCCCATGCCAGGGATATGGCGCAGGTCGTCGATCGTCTCCGGCGCGTTGCGTGCGATCTCGGCGAGCGTCGCGTCGTGGAAGATCACGTAGGCCGGCACGCCGTCCGTCTTCGCCGTTTCCGCGCGCCACGCACGCAGCGCATCCCACCTTGCGCGCTCGCGCGTGCCCATGCCGGCCGTCGGGTCGACGCGCGTGCCGCTGCGGCCCGACGACTGGCGCGTGCGCTGCGGCTTCACGTAGCGGCGCAGCGTGACCTTCTCCTCGTTCTTCAACACCGGCTTCGCGGCCTCGGTCAGCACGAGTGCACCGAAGCCGCCGTGATCGACGGCCAGGTAGCCGTACGCGACGAGCTGCCGAAATATCGCGCGCCACTCGGGCTCCGACAGCGACGCGCCGATCCCGAACGTCGTCAGCTGGTCGTGGCCCCGCTGCAACACCTTCTCGGTGCGCCCGCCGCGCAGGATCTCGATCAGGTGGCTCGAGCCGAAATTGAAGCCGCTCGCGCGCTGCGCGCGGAACACGCACGACAGCGCCATCTGCGCCTCACGCGTCGCGTCCCACGAAGCGGGCGGCTCGAGGCACGTATCGCAGTTGCCGCACGGCTTGCTCTCCTCGCCGAAGTAGTTCAGCAGCCGCACGCGGCGGCACGAGATCGTCTCGCACAGCCCGAGCAGCGCGTCGAGCTTCGACGTCTGGACGCGCTTGTGTGCGTCGTCCGCATCCGATTCGTCGATCATCTTGCGCTGCTGGACGACGTCGCCGAGCCCGTACGCCATCCACGCATTCGCGGGCATACCGTCGCGGCCGGCGCGGCCCGTTTCCTGGTAGTAGCCTTCGACGCTCTTCGGCAGATCCAGATGCGCGACGAAGCGCACGTCCGGCTTGTCGATGCCCATGCCGAACGCAATCGTCGCGCACATCACGATGCCTTCCTCGCGCTGGAACATTTCCTGGTGCTTCTGCCGCACCTCGAACTCCATCCCCGCGTGATACGGCAGCGCACGCACGCCTTGCGCCTTCAGCCATTCGGCCGTTTCCTCGACCTTGCGACGCGACAGGCAATAAACGACACCCGCATCCGTCGTGCCGTCGGCATTCGTGTGTTCGGCGCGGATGAAATCGAGCAGCTGCGATCGCGCGTTGTCCTTTTCGACGATCCGGTAGCGGATGTTCGGGCGGTCGAAGCTCGACACGAACACGCGTGCGTCGTCGAGCGCGAGACGGTGGATGATCTCGTCGCGCGTGATCGCATCGGCCGTCGCGGTCAATGCGATGCGCGGCACCGACGGAAATCGCTCGTGCAGCACCGACAGCTGGATGTATTCCGGGCGGAAATCGTGCCCCCATTGCGACACGCAGTGCGCTTCGTCGATCGCGAACAGGCCAATCTTCGCGCGCTCGAGCAGGTCGAGGAAGCGCCCTGTCATCAGCCGTTCGGGCGCGACATACAGCAGGTCGATTTCGCCTTCGCGCAGCGCCCGCTCGGTCGCCGCGGCCTCGGCGCCCGACAGTGTCGAGTTCAGGTACGCCGCGCGCACGCCCACTTCGCTCAGTGCGGCGACCTGGTCCTGCATCAGTGCGATCAGCGGCGACACGACGATACCGGCACCCTGCCCGGCCTCGCGACGCAGCAGCGCCGGAATCTGGTAGCACAGCGACTTGCCGCCGCCGGTCGGCATCAGCACGAGACAATCGCCGCCGCCGGCGACGTGTTCGACGATTTCGCCCTGCTGGCCGCGAAAAGCGGGATAACCAAATACTTCGTCGAGGATTTCGAGGGCGCGGGACATGGAAGAGGACGGGGACGGCTGGACGATGACCGCAATTTTAACAACCCGCTCGCGGGACGCGGGGCGAATCGTGCGGTTTTGGCCGATCGGCCAGGGTTCGTTCGCGTGCATGACGAGCCTGCCACGACCGCGCCGCAAGTGATTGCAACGGCTTCGGCGGCGCTTGCAGTCAGGCCGCACGTCCGTCGCGAGCAAGCGAGGCCGGCACGGCACAGGCGCGTCATGCACGCGAACGACAGATGAAAAAAAACCGCCCGGCAAAACCGGGCGGTCTCGGCGACAGCGTGGTGAGGCAAGGCGGCTCGCGCCGCCCGCGCTTACTCGGCTGCCGGGTGCTGTTGCGGCTCTTCCGCAGCAGGCGTGCTCGGCGTGCCGAAATCGAACGCCTCTTCCGCTGCGATCTGGTCGAAACGCTCGCGATCCGACGATTCCTTCGCCTTGCGTGCCTTGTGGAACGCGAGACCCGTACCGGCCGGAATCAGACGGCCGACGATCACGTTTTCCTTCAGGCCGCGCAGATCGTCGCGCTTGCCCATGATCGCCGCTTCGGTCAGCACGCGGGTCGTTTCCTGGAACGATGCCGCGGAGATGAACGAGTCGGTCGACAGCGATGCCTTCGTGATACCGAGGAGCACGTTGTCGTACGAAGCCGGACGCTTGTCCTCGGCGATCATGCGATCGTTCTCGTCCAGCATGTCGGAACGCTCGACCTGTTCGCCCGGGATGAAGCGCGTATCGCCGTTGTCGGTGATCTGCACACGACGCAGCATCTGGCGAACGATCACCTCGATGTGCTTGTCGTTGATCTTCACGCCCTGCAGACGATACACGTCCTGCACTTCGTCGACGATGTAGCGCGACAGCGCCTCGATACCCTGCAGACGCAGGATGTCGTGCGGATCGGCCGGACCGTCCACGATCATTTCGCCCTTGTTGACGACCTGGGCATCGTGAACCAGAACCTGCTTTTCCTTCGCGATCAGGAACTCGTGCTGGTTGCCCTCGAGATCCGTGATGACGAGACGCTGCTTGCCCTTCGTGTCCTTACCGAACGACGTCGTACCGGTGACTTCCGCGAGAATGCCGGCATCCTTCGGCGAACGCGCTTCGAACAGTTCCGCCACCCGCGGCAGACCGCCGGTAATGTCACGCGTCTTCTGCGCTTCCGTCGGGATACGTGCGAGCACTTCACCGACCTGCACCTGCTGACCATCCTTCACGGTGATCAGTGCGCCGACCTGGAAGCCGATCTGCACCGCGTGCTCCGTGCCCGGAATCTTCACTTCGTCGCCGTTCGCGTCGAGCAGCTTGACCTGCGGACGCACGCTCTTCGAAGCCTGCGAACCACGGCGCTTCACGTCGATCACCACCAGCGTCGACAGGCCGGTCACGTCGTCGATCTGCTTCGCGACGGTCACGCCTTCCTCGACGTTCTCGAACTTCACCGTACCACCGTACTCGGTGATGATCGGACGCGTCAGCGGATCCCACGTGGCGAGCTGCGTGCCTGCCTTGATCGTCGCGCCGTCGAGCTGCAGCAGCGTCGCGCCGTACGGCACTTTGTGACGCTCGCGCTCGCGACCGAAATCGTCGGTGATCATCGCTTCGCCCGAACGGGAAATGACGATCTGCTCGCCCTTCGCGTTCGTGACGTAACGCATCGTCGCCGTGAAGCGGACGATACCGTTGCTCTTCGCTTCGACCGACGAAGCCACTGCTGCACGCGATGCCGCACCACCGATGTGGAACGTACGCATCGTCAGCTGCGTGCCCGGTTCACCGATCGACTGTGCAGCGATCACACCGACTGCTTCGCCGACGTTCACGAGCGAGCCGCGGCCGAGGTCACGGCCGTAGCACGACGCACACAGACCGTAGCGCGTTTCGCAGGTCAGCGGCGTGCGCACGCGCACTTCGTCGATGCCGAGGCGTTCGATTTCCTCGACCGCCGTTTCGTCGAGCAGCGTGCCCGATTCGTACACCGTTTCCTGCGTTTCCGGGTTCACGACGTCCGCAACCGCAACGCGGCCGAGGATACGGTCGCGCAGCGCCTCGACGACTTCACCGCCTTCGACGAGTGCCTTCATCGCCACGCCGTTCGACGTGCCGCAATCGTCTTCCACGACGACCAGATCCTGCGTGACGTCGACGAGACGACGCGTCAGGTAACCCGAGTTCGCGGTCTTCAGTGCCGTATCAGCCAGACCCTTACGTGCACCGTGGGTCGAGATGAAGTACTGCAACACGTTCAGACCTTCGCGGAAGTTCGCGGTAATCGGCGTCTCGATAATCGAGCCGTCCGGCTTCGCCATCAGGCCACGCATACCGGCCAGCTGACGAATCTGAACCGCCGAACCCCGGGCGCCCGAGTCGGCCATCATGTAGATCGAGTTGAACGACTCCTGGCGCGTCTCGTTGCCGTCGCGGTCCGTCACCGGCTCCGTCGACAGCTGCTCCATCATCGCCTTGCCGACCGCTTCCGACGTTGCCGACCAGATGTCGACCACGTTGTTGTAGCGTTCCTGCGCGGTGACGAGACCCGACATGTACTGGCGGTCGTACTCCTTCACCTTCTTCGCGGCGTCGCCGACGATCGTTTCCTTCTGCGGCGGCACGAGCATGTCGTCCACGCAGATCGAAATACCGGCGCGCGTCGCAAGACGGAAACCCGACTGCATCAGCTGGTCGGCAAACACCACCGTCGCGCGCAGACCGCACTTGCGGAACGCCGTGTTGATCAGGCGCGAGATTTCCTTCTTCTTCAGCGGCTTGTTCAGCACCGAGAACGGCAGGCCGTGCGGCAGGATCTCCGACAGGATCGCGCGGCCGACGGTCGTCGCGTACAGCGAGATCTTCGGCACGAACGGCGGCGCGCCTTCCGACGTGTCCTCGTTGTGGACCATTTCGGTGATCCGCACGTTGACGCGCGATGCGAGCTCGACTTCCTTGTTCTCGTACGCGCGGATCACTTCCGACACGCCCGTGAACGACAGGCCTTCGCCCTTGCCGTTGACCGCTTCGCGGGTCGCGTAGTACAGACCCAGCACGATATCCTGCGACGGCACGATCGACGGATCGCCGTTGGCCGGGAACAGCACGTTGTTCGACGCCAGCATCAGCGTACGCGCTTCCATCTGCGCTTCGAGCGACAGCGGCACGTGAACGGCCATCTGGTCACCGTCGAAGTCGGCGTTGAACGCCGCGCAGACGAGCGGGTGCAGCTGAATTGCCTTGCCTTCGATCAGCACCGGCTCGAACGCCTGGATACCGAGACGGTGCAGCGTCGGCGCACGGTTCAGCATCACCGGGTGCTCGCGGATCACCTCTTCGAGGATGTCCCACACCACCGGCGTCTGGTTCTCGACTTCCTTCTTCGCAGCCTTGATGGTCGTCGCGACGCCCATCACTTCCAGCTTGTTGAAGATGAACGGCTTGAACAGCTCGAGCGCCATCAGCTTCGGCAGACCGCACTGGTGCAGCTTCAGCGTCGGGCCGACCACGATGACCGAACGGCCCGAGTAGTCGACGCGCTTGCCCAGCAGGTTCTGACGGAAACGACCGCCCTTACCCTTGATCATGTCGGCGAGCGACTTCAGCGGACGCTTGTTCGCACCCGTCATCGCCTTGCCGCGGCGACCGTTGTCGAGCAGCGAGTCGACGGCTTCCTGCAGCATCCGCTTTTCGTTGCGGACGATGATTTCAGGGGCCTTCAGCTCGAGCAGGCGCTTCAACCGGTTGTTACGGTTGATCACGCGGCGGTACAGGTCGTTCAGGTCCGACGTCGCGAAACGGCCGCCGTCCAGCGGCACGAGCGGACGCAGTTCCGGCGGCAGCACCGGCAGCACTTCGAGGATCATCCACTCGGGCTTGATGCCCGAGCGCTGGAATGCCTCGAGGACCTTCAGGCGCTTCGCGTACTTCTTGATCTTCGCTTCCGAGCCGGTGTTCTTCAGCTCGGTGCGCAGCGTCTCGACCTGCTCGTCGATGTTGATCGCGCGCAGCAGTTCACGCACGCCTTCCGCGCCCATTTCGGCACGGAATTCGTCGCCGTATTCCTCGACCTTGTTGTAGTAATCCTCTTCGGTCATGATCTGCCGCGCCTTCAGCGGCGTCATGCCCGGTTCGATCACCACGTACGCTTCGAAGTACAGCACGCGTTCGATGTCGCGCAGCGTCATGTCGAGCACCATGCCCAGACGCGACGGCAGCGACTTCAGGAACCAGATGTGCGCGACCGGCGAGGCCAGTTCGATGTGGCCCATCCGTTCGCGACGCACCTTCGCCAGCGTCACTTCGACGCCGCACTTCTCGCAGATCACGCCGCGGTGCTTCAGGCGCTTGTACTTGCCGCACAGGCACTCGTAGTCCTTGATCGGCCCGAAGATCTTCGCGCAGAAGAGACCATCGCGTTCCGGCTTGAACGTACGGTAGTTGATGGTCTCCGGCTTCTTCACTTCGCCGAACGACCACGAACGGATCTTGTCAGGCGAAGCCAGACCGATCTTGATCGCGTCGAAAACTTCTTCCTGTTGGACTTGCTTGAATAGATCGAGCAGAGCTTTCATTGCTTTCTCTCCGTAGTCCGATTAATTGCGGTCGAGATCGATATCGATACCGAGCGAGCGGATTTCCTTCACGAGCACGTTGAAGGATTCCGGCATGCCTGCATCGATCACGTGGTCGCCCTTGACGAGGTTTTCGTACACCTTCGTCCGGCCGGTCACGTCGTCCGACTTCACCGTCAGCATTTCCTGCAGCACGTAGGACGCGCCGTACGCTTCGAGTGCCCACACTTCCATTTCACCGAAACGCTGGCCACCGAACTGCGCCTTACCACCCAGCGGCTGCTGCGTGACGAGCGAGTACGGGCCGGTCGAACGCGCGTGCATCTTGTCGTCGACCAAGTGGTGCAGCTTCAGGTAGTGCATGTAGCCCAGCGTCACGCGACGTTCGAACATTTCACCCGTGCGGCCGTCGTACAGACGGACCTGGTTCTTCGACGGGTTCATGCCGAGCTGTTCGGCGATGTCGTCCGGGAACGCGAGGTCGAGCATCTTGCCCATTTCTTCCTCGGTCGCACCGTCGAACACCGGCGTCGCAAACGGCACGCCTTCGCGCAGGTTCTTCGCGAGTTCGAGGATCTCGTCGTCGGTGAAGCTTTCCAGGTCTTCCTGGCGGCCCGACTCGTTGTAGATCTTCGTCAGGAACACGCGCAGTTCCTCGATCTTCGCCTGACGCTGCAGCATTTCGCCGATACGCCAGCCGAGGCCCTTCGCAGCCCAGCCGAGGTGCACTTCCAGAACCTGACCCACGTTCATCCGCGACGGCACGCCAAGCGGGTTCAGCACGACGTCTGCCGGACGGCCGTCGGCCATGTACGGCATGTCTTCGATCGGGACGATCTTCGACACGACACCCTTGTTACCGTGACGGCCTGCCATCTTGTCGCCAGGCTGCAGACGGCGCTTCACCGCGAGGTACACCTTGACCATCTTCAGCACGCCCGGCGGCAGTTCGTCGCCTTGCGTGAGCTTCTTGCGCTTCTCTTCGAACGCGAGGTCGAACTGGTGACGCTTCTCTTCGATCGAGTTCTTGATCGCTTCGAGCGATGCCGCTGCTTCGTCGTCCGCGAGGCGAATGTCGAACCAGTGGTAGTGGTCGAGGTCTTCCAGGTAAGCCTGGTCGATCTTCGTGCCCTTCGCGAGCTTCTTCGGACCGCCGTTCGCGACCTTGCCCACCAGCATGCGTGCGAGACGCTGGAACGCGTCGCCTTCCACGATGCGCAGCTGGTCGTTCAGGTCGAGACGGTAGCGCTTCAGTTCGTCGTCGATGATCTGTTGCGCACGCTTGTCGCGCTGGATGCCTTCACGCGTGAACACCTGGACGTCGATCACGGTGCCGCTCATGCCCGACGGCACGCGCAGCGACGTGTCCTTCACGTCCGAAGCCTTCTCGCCGAAGATCGCGCGCAGCAGCTTCTCTTCCGGCGTCAGCTGGGTCTCGCCCTTCGGCGTGACCTTGCCGACCAGCACGTCGCCTGCTTCGACTTCAGCACCGATGTACACGATGCCCGATTCGTCGAGACGGCCGAGCTGGACTTCCGCCAGGTTCGAGATGTCGCGCGTGATTTCTTCCGGCCCGAGCTTCGTGTCGCGTGCAACGACGTTCAGCTCTTCGATGTGGATCGACGTGTAGCGATCGTCCGCAACCACCTTCTCCGAGATCAGGATCGAGTCTTCGAAGTTGTAGCCGTTCCACGGCATGAACGCGATCAGCATGTTCTGGCCGAGCGCGAGCTCGCCCAGGTCCGTCGAGGCGCCGTCGGCCAGCACGTCGCCGCGCGAGACCTTGTCGCCCATCTTCACGATCGGACGCTGGTTGATGTTCGTGTTCTGGTTCGAACGCGTGTACTTGATCAGGTTGTAGATGTCGACACCGACTTCACCTGCGACCGCTTCGTCGTCGTTCACGCGAATCACGATACGGCCTGCGTCGACATAGTCGACGACGCCGCCGCGGAACGCCTGAACCGTCGTACCCGAGTCAACCGCGCAGGTGCGCTCGATACCCGTCCCGACGACCGGCTTTTCCGGACGCAGACACGGCACGGCCTGACGCTGCATGTTCGAACCCATCAGTGCACGGTTCGCATCGTCGTGCTCGAGGAACGGAATCAGCGAGGCTGCAACCGACACGATCTGCGACGGCGCGACGTCCATGTACTGGATACGGTCCGGCGTGACCATCATCGTTTCGCCGGCTTCACGCGACGACACGAGTTCGTCGATCAGCGTGCCGTTCTCGTCGATCGCGGCGTTCGCCTGAGCGATCATGTAGCGGCCTTCCTCGATCGCCGACAGGTAGTCGATCTGGTCGGTCACCTTGCTGTCCACGACCTTGCGGTACGGCGTCTCGAGGAAGCCGTACTCGTTCAGGTGCGCGTACAGTGCGAGCGAGTTGATCAGACCGATGTTCGGACCTTCCGGCGTTTCGATCGGGCACACACGGCCATAGTGGGTCGGGTGCACGTCACGAACTTCGAAGCCTGCGCGTTCGCGCGTCAGACCGCCCGGGCCCAGTGCGGAAACACGGCGCTTGTGCGTGATTTCCGACAGCGGGTTGGTCTGGTCCATGAACTGCGACAGCTGCGACGAACCGAAGAACTCGCGAATCGCCGACGAAATCGGCTTCGAGTTGATCAGGTCGTGCGGCATCAGGTTTTCGCTTTCGGCCTGGCCGAGGCGTTCCTTGACCGCGCGCTCGACACGCACGAGACCGGCGCGGAACTGGTTTTCCGCCAGTTCGCCGACGCAACGCACGCGACGGTTGCCGAGGTGGTCGATGTCGTCCACTTCGCCCTTGCCGTTGCGCAGTTCGACGAGGATCTTGATCGTCGCGAGGATGTCGTCGTCCTGCAGCGTCATCGGGCCGGTGATCTCGTCACGGCTGACGCGGCGGTTGAACTTCATGCGGCCGACCTTCGACAGGTCGTACGCTTCTTCGCTGTAGAACAGACGATTGAACAGGGCCTCGACCGCTTCTTCGGTCGGCGGCTCGCCCGGACGCATCATGCGGTAGATCGCGATGCGCGCGGCCGTCTTGTCGGTCGTTTCGTCGACACGCAGCGTCGACGAGATGTACGGGCCCTGGTCCAGGTCGTTCGTGTAGAGCGTCTGGATGTCCTTGATGCCCGCTTCGCGCAGCTTCTCGAGCACGCTTTCCGTGACTTCGTCGTTCGCGCTCGCGATCACTTCGCCGGTGTCGCCGTCGACGACGTTCTTCGCCAGCACGCGGCCGAGCAGATAGTCTTCCGGCACCGAGATGAACTTGGTCTTCGCGGCTTCGAGATCGCGAATGTGCTTCGCGTTGATCCGCTTGTCCTTCTGGACGATGACCTTGCCATCACGATCCGTGATGTCGAAACGCGCGACTTCACCACGCAGGCGCTCGGGCACGAACTCGAGTTGTGCGCCTTCGTCCATCAGCGTGAAGTTGTCGAACACGAAGAAGTTCGCGAGGATCTGTTCCGGCGTCAGGCCGATGGCCTTCAGCAGGATCGTGACCGGCATCTTGCGGCGACGGTCGACGCGGAAGTACAGGATGTCCTTCGGATCGAATTCGAAGTCGAGCCACGAACCACGGTACGGAATGATCCGTGCCGAGAACAGCAGCTTGCCCGAGCTGTGCGTCTTGCCCTTGTCGTGTTCGAAGAACACGCCCGGCGAACGGTGCAGCTGCGAGACGATGACACGCTCGGTGCCGTTGATGACGAACGAGCCCGTCGGCGTCATGAGCGGAATTTCGCCCATGTACACTTCCTGCTCTTTCACTTCCTTGACGACCGGCTTGTTCGGCGATTCCTTGTCGAGGATGACAAGGCGGACCTTCGCGCGCAGCGCGGAGCAGTACGTCAGGCCGCGCTGCTGGCATTCCTTGATGTTGAATGCCGGCGCGGACAACGCGTAGCTCACGAACTCGAGGCGCGCGAAGCCGTTGTGCGAAACAATGGGAAATACCGATGTGAACGCGGCCTGCAAACCTTCAGGCTTGCGTTGCGTGGCCGGCACATCGGCTTGCAGAAACGTGCTGAATGATTCAAGCTGGGTAGCCAGCAAGAAAGGAACTTGGTGAACGATGGGGCGCTTCGCGAAACTCTTGCGAATGCGCTTCTTCTCGGTGAAGGAATATTGCATACGATCTCCGAATCACGGCGGGTGCTATCGAGGCGGAATACCTGGACGTTTCAAACCCGAGTGTTCACCGACTGAGACCCGATGGCCGTCCGACGGCTTGAACGAGCCGAGAAGCTTGGTGGTTGGCCGCTACCAACCGCTGGCTGACGGCAGCGGATGCCTGTGTTGCCCGCTACCCGACCAAACTTGCCTTCTGCAGTCGCTTCAGAAGACAAAGAGAACCGCCATTCGTGACCAATCACAACGATCAGGCGGTTTTCTTTGGCTTCTGGGGCCGATTATTCGGGCTCCCGAATGAGTGCCAGAATAACGTCCCCACAAAGCACAAAAAGGCCGGCGGTGAAAATACCGCCAGCCTTCGCACAGCGCGCCGAAACTTACTTGACTTCGACCTTCGCGCCAGCTTCTTCCAGCTTCTTCTTGGCTTCTTCAGCAGCAGCCTTGTCGACGCCTTCCTTGACAGCCTTCGGTGCGCCGTCAACGACGTCCTTCGCTTCCTTCAGGCCCAGGCCCGTCAGTTCGCGAACTGCCTTGATGACTGCAACCTTGTTGCTGCCTGCTTCAGCCAGAACGACCGTGAATTCGGTCTTCTCTTCTGCAGCAGCAGCAGCGCCGCCGCCTGCCGGGCCAGCGACTGCCACTGCAGCTGCCGACACGCCAAACTTCTCTTCGAACGCCTTGACCAGTTCGTTCAGTTCCAGAACGGTCATCCCTTCGACTGCTGCCAGGATGTCTTCTTTTGCGATTGCCATTTGAAATACTCCTAAATTGAATTCGGATACAGCCAGCGATCAATGACGCTGATGCACGTTCGATTACGCAGCTTCCGCTTGCTTCTTCTCTGCCAGCGCGGCCAGGGCACGCGCGAAGCCCGAAACAGGCGATTGCATAACGAACAGCAGCTTCGAGAGCAGTTCTTCGCGGCTCGGGATGCTTGCCAGCGCTTGCACGCCAGCCTTGTCCATCACCTTGCCATCGAACGAACCAGCCTTGATGACCAACTTGTCATTGCTCTTGCTGAAGTCGTTGACGACCTTAGCAGCAGCAATTGCATCTTCCGAGATGCCGTAGATCAACGGGCCAGTCATCTGCTCTGCCAGCGGAGCAAACGGCGTACCTTCAACGGCGCGGCGCGCCAGCGTGTTCTTCAACACGCGCAGGTAAACCTGTTGCTCACGCGCTTGCGCGCGCAGCTTGGTCAGATCGCCAACCGCAATTCCACGATACTCAGCCAGCACAACGGTCTGGGCCTTCGCGACTTGCGCGGAAACCTCAGCGACGACGGCTTGCTTGTCTTCTCTATTAAGCGGCACGGTTAGCCTCCAGAAACGATACGTTCGGCACGAAACCTCACGTACCTCGTTCAACAACGGCGTCCGACCTCGTTAGGAGTATTTCCACCTCATGCCGCGAATCGCTTCACGGCCTGCGGCTTCACCACTGCAAAACTTTTTCGGGTTCGCCATCTGCGTTGGCTTGAATTAAGGGATCACCTGACTGCTGTGCCCCACCAACGGTCTTTGATAACCGGTTGCCCGCCCTGCCTGCACGAACAACCGCCCAAAGCCCATGTAGGCCGCTTCGCGAACGAAGCGGCCCGAAATCTTGCTTACTGTGCTGCCAGCGTAGCCTGGTCGACACGCACGCCGACGCCCATCGTGCTCGACAGTGCGATCTTGCGCAGGTAGACGCCCTTGCTCGTTGCCGGCTTTGCCTTCTGCAGCGCTTCGATCAGCGCCGACAGGTTCGAACGCAGTGCGGTCGGCTCGAACGATGCACGGCCGATGGTCGCGTGGATGATACCGGCCTTGTCGACACGGAATTGCACCTGACCAGCCTTCGCGTTCTTGACGGCGGTTGCGACGTCCGGCGTGACCGTACCGACCTTCGGGTTCGGCATCAGGCCGCGCGGGCCGAGGATCTGACCCAGCGTACCGACGATACGCATCGTGTCCGGCGAAGCGATCACGATGTCGAAGTCCATCTGGCCAGCCTTGATCTGCTCAGCCAGGTCTTCCATACCGACGATTTCCGCGCCTGCTGCACGAGCTTGCTCAGCCTTCTCGCCTTGCGCGAACACTGCAACGCGAACCGACTTGCCCGTACCTGCCGGCAGAACGACCGAACCGCGAACGACCTGGTCCGACTTCTTCGCATCGATGCCGAGCTGGACTGCGACGTCGATCGACTCGTCGAACTTCGCGCTCGCGCATTCCTTCACGAGGCTCAGTGCGTCTTCGATCGCGTACAGCTTCTGACGATCAACCTTGGCGGCAAATGCCTGACGGCGCTTGGAGATCTTAGCCATTTACACGCCCTCCACAGTGATGCCCATCGAGCGTGCGCTACCAGCGATGGTGCGAACGGCTGCGTCCAGATCAGCTGCCGTAAGGTCCGGCATCTTGGTCTTCGCGATTTCTTCGGCTTGAGCGCGCGTGATCGAACCGACCTTGTCGGTGTGCGGCTTGCTCGAGCCCTTGTCCACCTTCGCCGCCTTTTTGATCAGGACGGTCGCCGGCGGCGTCTTCATCACGAACGTGAAGCTCTTGTCAGCGAATGCCGTGATGACCACCGGCACCGGCAGACCCGGCTCCATGCCTTGAGTCTGCGCGTTGAACGCCTTGCAGAACTCCATGATGTTCAGGCCGCGCTGGCCCAGTGCCGGACCGACCGGCGGCGACGGGTTGGCTTTACCTGCAGGGATCTGCAGCTTGATAAAGCCGATAATCTTCTTTGCCATTTGTGAACCTCATTGGAACGCCGGAAGGGCGTTCGGTGAGTGATAACGCGCTTTCGCCTCTGGCTACTGACGCTCCTCAACGGCCATGACGCGGGCCGTAAGCGCGAAGGTGGGCAGCCGAGGCTGCCCACCGAATCGGGATCAAACTTTTTCGACCTGGCCGAACTCGAGTTCGACCGGGGTGGATCGACCAAAGATGGTGACCGACACACGCACGCGCGATTTTTCGTAGTTGACTTCTTCGACGGTGCCATTGAAGTCCGTGAACGGGCCTTCCTTCACACGCACCATCTCGCCGACTTCGAACAGGGTCTTCGGGCGCGGCTTCTCGACGCCTTCCTGCATCTGCGACATGATCTTCTCGACTTCCTTCGGGGAAATCGGGGTCGGGCGGTTACGTGCACCGCCGACGAAACCGGTAACCTTCGCGGTGTTCTTCACGAGGTGCCACGTTTCGTCCGTCATCTCCATCTCCACCAGCACGTAGCCGGGGAAGAATCGACGCTCGGTTACTGCCTTGTGGCCGCCTTTGACTTCGACCACTTCTTCGGTCGGAACCAGGATCTGACCGAATTTGTCCTGCATGCCAGCACGTTCGATGCGCTCCTGAAGCGCACGTTGCACGCTCTTCTCCATACCGGAGTAGGCGTGCACGACGTACCAACGCTTTCCGCTCGGGGATGCCGGAGTATCGCTCATATCATTTCCAACCCAGAATCGCCGAGAAAATCACCCATTCGATCGATTTGTCACTCAACCAGAGGAAAATCGCCATCACGAGCACGAAACCGAACACGACGAGTGTGGTTTGCGTTGCTTCTTTGCGGGTGGGCCAAACGACCTTCCGGACTTCCTTGTACGAATCCTTGGCAAAGGCGATGAGGCTCTTGCCAGGGGCGGACATCAGCCCGACGGCCACGCCGGCGATGATCCCTACCGCCAACGCGGCACCGCGGACATACCACTGCTGATTGGCCAGCCAGAAGAAGCCCACGAATCCGGCCAAGACCAACAATACGCCCAGGGCCAGCATCAGCTTATCGCCGGAGGTATTTACAGTTTCGACGGATGGATTCGCCATAACACCTTAAAACAAATGCCACGTAGAACACGTGGCTATTTTTTGGCAGGGGCAGAGGGAATCGAACCCCCAACCTTCGGTTTTGGAGACCGACGCTCTGCCAGTTGAGCTATACCCCTAAACCATACTGGGGCTGGCTGTTGCCAGCCCCAAAACTGTCGATCAACGAATAACTGGCTTACTCGATGATCTTGGCGACGACGCCGGCGCCGACCGTACGGCCGCCTTCGCGGATTGCGAAGCGCAGACCTTCTTCCATCGCGATCGGTGCAATCAGCTTCACCGTGATCGACACGTTGTCGCCCGGCATCACCATTTCCTTGTCCTTCGGCAGCTCGATCGAGCCCGTCACGTCCGTCGTACGGAAGTAGAACTGCGGACGGTAGTTGTTGAAGAACGGCGTGTGACGGCCGCCTTCGTCCTTGCTCAGCACGTACACTTCAGCCGTGAAGTGCGTGTGCGGCGTGATCGAACCCGGCTTCGCCAGAACCTGGCCACGCTCCACGTCTTCACGCTTCGTGCCGCGCAGCAGGATACCGACGTTGTCGCCTGCCTGACCTTGGTCCAGCAGCTTGCGGAACATTTCAACGCCCGTGCAGGTCGTCTTCACCGTCGGCTTGATACCGACGATTTCGATTTCTTCGCCGACCTTCACGATGCCGCGCTCGACACGACCCGTCACCACCGTACCACGGCCCGAGATCGAGAACACGTCTTCCACCGGCATCAGGAACGCGCCGTCAACTGCACGCTCCGGCGTCGGGATGTACGTGTCCAGCGCGTCTGCCAGGCTCATGATCGCCACTTCGCCCAGCTCGCCCGTGTCGCCTTCCAGCGCCAGCTTTGCCGAACCCTTCACGATCGGCGTGTCGTCGCCCGGGAAGTCGTACTTCGACAGGAGTTCGCGAACTTCCATCTCGACCAGCTCGAGCAGTTCAGCGTCGTCCACCATGTCGCACTTGTTCAGGAACACGATGATGTACGGAACGCCAACCTGACGCGCCAGCAGGATGTGCTCACGCGTTTGCGGCATCGGGCCGTCTGCTGCCGAGCAAACCAGGATCGCGCCGTCCATCTGCGCTGCGCCCGTGATCATGTTCTTCACATAGTCAGCGTGGCCCGGGCAGTCGACGTGTGCGTAGTGGCGGTTAGCCGTTTCGTACTCGACGTGTGCCGTGTTGATCGTGATGCCGCGCGCCTTTTCTTCCGGTGCCGCGTCGATCTGGTCGTACGCCTTCGCTTCGCCGCCGAACTTCTTCGTCAGAACCGTCGTGATCGCTGCCGTCAGCGTCGTCTTGCCGTGGTCAACGTGACCAATCGTACCAACGTTCACGTGCGGCTTGGTCCGCTC
>NZ_LDVA01000280.1:0-2804 GCF_050768715.1 Burkholderia sp. ZZQ-2
GGCCAGATCGTCGTGCTCGCGGATTTGCTGCCGCCCGCCCGACGCGGCCTGCATCGCTATCGCGCGGCGGCCGGCGGCGGTTATTACACGATGGCCGCGATGCAGAACGTCGGGCTCGCGCTCGAAGCCGTGCGCGGCTGGCTCGGCTACGCGCAGTGGGCCGATGCGTACGACGATGCGTTCGCGCAGGTTGCGTCGGAACGTCTGTGCTTCCTGCCTTACCTGACGGGCGAGCGTTCGCCGTGGATGAACCCCGACGCGCGCGGCGGCTGGCTCGGCCTCGGGCTCGGCGACACGCGCGGCGCGATGATGCGCGCCGCGTTCGAAGGCGTCGCGTTCGCGTTGCGCGCCGGGCTCGATGCGATCCGCGATGCCGACCGCGGCGACCCGGTGACGACGCTGCGTCTCGCGGGCGGCGGCTCGGTCGATCCGCGCTGGCGCCAGCTGCTTGCCGACTCGCTGGGCGCGTCGCTTCACGCGATCGACTGCCCGAACGCCGCGACGCGCGGCGCCGCGCTGCTGGCGGGTGTCGCGATCGGGCACTGGCGGGAAGACGCGCTGCACGTGCTGGCGCCGGCCGCGTCGCCGGTTGCCGAGCCGCGCGACGATCGCTCGCTGGCCGCGCGTCACGCGCGCTTCATCGACCTGTATGCCCGGACGGATGCATGGTTCACGACGGGCGCTTAAAATCGGGCACTTGTTCTTTTGCGTCAGCGATGACGCATCGTGGCAAGCCGGCGGCCGTTTCCCGCACGCGATGCGCGGCGGAACCGGCCATCATGGCGAGCACGAGATTCTTTCGCCGTGCCGCGCGCGACGCCGCGCGGCACGGTTTCGACCGCTTTGCATGGAACCCGGTGCGAAGCATTGGGCCGGCGTCGGTGCTGGCGCACCCAGGCCGGTCGACATGAGCGCCGACGCGCGAACCCGGGCCGACCTCACACACAGACAGGAGTCACACGATGAAGACGAAAGCCGCGATTGCATGGAAGGCGGGCGCACCGCTGACGATCGAGGAAGTCGATCTCGAAGGGCCGCGCGCAGGCGAAGTGCTGATCGAGGTGAAGGCGACGGGCATCTGCCACACCGACTACTACACGCTGTCGGGCGCCGATCCGGAAGGGATCTTCCCGGCGATCCTCGGCCATGAAGGCGCGGGCGTCGTGGTCGACGTCGGCCCCGGCGTCGGCACCGTGAGGAAGGGCGACCACGTGATTCCGCTCTACACGCCCGAATGCCGCGAGTGCAAGTTCTGCCTGTCGCGCAAGACCAACCTGTGCCAGAAGATCCGCGCGACGCAGGGCAAGGGCCTGATGCCCGACGCGACGTCGCGCTTCTCGCTCGACGGCAAGCCGCTGTTCCACTACATGGGGACGTCGACGTTCTCGAACTACATCGTCGTGCCGGAAATCGCGGTCGCGAAGGTGCGCGAGGACGCGCCGTTCGACAAGATCTGCTACATCGGCTGCGGCGTGACGACGGGCGTCGGCGCGGTCGTGTACTCGGCGAAGGTCGAGGCCGGCGCGAACGTCGTCGTGTTCGGCCTCGGCGGGATCGGCCTGAACGTGATCCAGGGCGCGAAGATGGTCGGCGCGGACAAGATCATCGGCGTGGACATCAACCCGAAGCGCGTCGAGCTCGCGAAGAAGTTCGGGATGACGCACTTCATCAACCCGAACGAAGTCGAGAACGTGGTCGACCACATCGTGCAGCTGACCGACGGCGGCGCGGATTACTCGTTCGAATGCGTGGGCAACGTGAAGCTGATGCGCCAGGCGCTCGAGTGCACGCACAAGGGCTGGGGCCAGTCGTTCATCATCGGCGTGGCGGCAGCGGGCGAGGAAATCAGCACGCGTCCGTTCCAGCTGGTGACGGGCCGCGAGTGGAAGGGCTCGGCGTTCGGCGGCGCGCGCGGCCGCACCGACGTGCCGAAGATCGTCGACTGGTACATGGAAGGCAAGATCAACATCGACGACCTGATCACGCACACGCTGCCGCTCGAGCGGATCAACGAAGGCTTCGACCTGATGAAGGCCGGCGAGTCGATCCGTTCGGTCGTGCTGTACTGACCGGGAGCGCACCGCGATGCTCGAACTCGTTTCCTCGCATGCGTGCCACGGCGGCGAGCAGCGTTTCTACCGTCACGATTCGGCGGCCATCGGCCTGCCGATGAAATTCTCGGTGTACCTGCCGCCGCAGGCCGCGCACGGCCGCGTGCCGGCGCTGTTCTATCTCGCGGGGCTCACGTGCACCGACGAGACGTTCGCGATCAAGGCCGGCGCGCAGCAATACGCGGCGCAGCACGGCATCGCGCTCGTGATGCCGGACACGAGCCCGCGCGGCGCGGGCGTGCCGGGCGAGACCGACGCGTGGGACTTCGGCGTCGGCGCGGGCTTCTATGTCGACGCGACCGAAGCGCCGTGGTCCGCGCATTACCGGATGGAGTCGTACGTGACGGGCGAGCTGCGCGAACTCGTCACGGCCGAACTGCCGATCGACGGCGCGCGGCTCGGGATCTTCGGTCATTCGATGGGCGGGCACGGCGCGCTGACGCTTGCGCTGCGTCATCCCGGGCTGTACCGGTCGGTATCGGCGTTCGCGCCGATCGCCGCGCCGACACGCTGCCCGTGGGGCGAGAAGGCCTTCTCGGGCTACCTCGGCGCCGATCGCGATGCCTGGAAGGCACACGACGCGAGCGAACTCGTCGCGCGCGCCGATGCGCCGAAGTTCGCGGACGGCATCCTCGTCGATCAGGGCCTCGCGGATCAGTTCCTCGCGAACCAGCTCAACCCCGACGTGTTCGA
>NZ_LDVA01000281.1:0-17532 GCF_050768715.1 Burkholderia sp. ZZQ-2
CTTGCCAGCCCCATTTCCGCTCCGTAAACTCGCGCCAGATTCCAGACCGGCGCATCCTCCGCAGCCGGCGACCGACCGACAGGAGCCCTTTTCCCCATGTCCGATTCCTACTTCCCGCGCTGGCGGGTGCAATCGACCGGCGCGGCATCGCGCGTGGTCGGCCCCGACGAGCGCCTGCCGTGGCCGCAGATGGTCGCGATGGGCGTGCAGCACGTCGTCGCGATGTTCGGCTCGACCGTGCTCGCGCCGCTGCTGATGGGCTTCGACCCGAACCTGTGCATCTTCATGTCGGGCATCGGCACGCTGCTGTTCTTCGTGCTGGTCGGCGGCCGCGTGCCGAGCTACCTCGGCTCGAGCTTCGCGTTCATCGGCCTCGTGATCGCGGTGACGGGTTACGGCGGCAGCGGCCCGAACCCGAACATCCCGGTCGCGCTCGGCGGGATCGTCGCGTGCGGCGTCGTGTACGTCGCGCTCGGCGCGCTGGTGCAGGCGATCGGCACGCGCTGGATCGAGACGCTGATGCCGCCGGTCGTGACCGGCGCGGTGGTCGCGGTGATCGGGCTCAACCTCGCGCCGATCGCGGTCAAGGGCGTGTCCGCATCGACCTTCGAATCGGTGATGGCGCTCGTCACGGTGCTGTGCGTCGGCGGCGTCGCGGTGTTCTCGCGCGGCATGGTGCAGCGCCTGCTGATCCTCGTCGGGCTCGTGATCGCCTACGCGATCTATGCGGTCGCGACCAACGGGATGGGGCTCGGCAAGCCGATCGATTTCTCGATCGTCGGGCACGCGGCCTGGTTCGGGGTGCCGAGCTTCCGCGCGCCGGTGTTCGATCCGCACGCGATGCTGATGCTCGCGCCGATCGCGGTGATCCTGGTCGCGGAGAACCTCGGCCACATCAAGGCCGTCAGCGCGATGACGGGCACCAGCCTCGATCGCTACGTGGGCCGCGCGTTCATCGGCGACGGGCTCGCGACGATCGTGTCGGGCAGCGTCGGCGGCACGGGCGTGACGACCTACGCGGAGAACATCGGCGTGATGGCCGTCACGCGGATCTACTCGACGCTCGTGTTCGCGGTCGCCGCGCTGATCGCGATCGTGCTCGGCTTCTCGCCGAAGTTCGGCGCGGTGATCCAGACGATTCCGGGCCCCGTGCTCGGCGGCGTGTCGATCGTCGTGTTCGGGCTGATCGCGGTGACGGGCGCGCGGATCTGGGTCGTCAACAAGGTCGACTTCTCCGACAACCGCAACCTGATCGTCGCGGCCGTCACGCTCGTGCTCGGCGCCGGCGACTTCTCGCTGAAGATCGGCGGCTTCGGGCTCGGCGGGATCGGCACCGCGACGTTCGGCGCGATCATCCTGTACGCGATCCTGCGCAAGGAAAAGGAACCGGGCCCGGTGGTCTGACCGGGAGCGGGCGGCGCGATGCCGCCCGCCGGCGCGGCCTCACGCGCCGGTATTCGACTGCGCCTGCAGCCACGCGCAGAACTGCGCGACGAGCGGATCGTCGGCCGGCGCGCGCGGCGCGATCCACCAGTAGCTGCGCGTCGCGATGCGCGGCCCCGCCAGCGGCATCACGAGCCGGCCGCTCGCGAGCTCGTCGTCGATCAGCGGCAACGGGCCGAGCGCGACGCCGAGCCCGTCGACGGCCGCCTGCAGCGCCAGGTAGAAGTGGTCGAACGACTGCCGCTTGCGCCCCTTCATCGTCACGCCGGCCGCCGCGAACCAGTCGCGCCAGCCTTCCGGCCGCGTATCCGAATGCAGCAGCACGTGGCGCGCGAGATCGTCCGCGCGCGCGATCGGCGCGCGTTTGAGCAGCGCGGGGCTGCAGACCGGAATCACGCTTTCGTCGAGGAAGTGGCCGCTCGTGCAGTTCGACCAGTGGCCGGGGCCGCGGCGGATCGCGACGTCGAAACCGTCGAGCGCGTCGAGCGGCGCGTTCGACGTCGACAGCTTCAGCTCGACGTTCGGCACGTCGCGCTGGAACCGCGACAGGCGCGGCAATAGCCATTTCATCGCGAAGGTCGGCAGCGCGTTGATGCGCAGCACGCGCGTCGCGCCGGTGTTGCGCAGCTGCTCGGTCGCGTGCGCGATGCTGTCGAACGCCGCGCACACGGTGTCCAGGTAGCGGCGGCCTTCGTCGGTGAGCTTCACGCGCTTGCCGTAGCGGTGGAACACCGGCTTGCCGAGCCATGCCTCGAACCCGGCGATCTGGCGACTGATGGCACCGTGAGTCACATGCAGCTCGTCGCCGGCGGCGCTGAAGCTTTCATGTCGTGCCGCGGCTTCAAAGGCCCGAAGCGCGGAAAAGGGCGGGAGATCGCGTGCCATGCTTGTGATTCTAGATCACAAGGGCGCGCCGATAAAATCGTTTTGCAGGCCTGCCGAACGGCGGTAACCTCGGTTCACCGTTTGATGAGGAGCCCCATGCAATCCGCCTTTCCGCCCGCCGCCCCGCCGCCGGCCACGTCCTCCCGCCGCATCGGCCTCGCCGAGTTGTTCACCGGCTTCCTGTCGCTTGGCCTCATGTCGTTCGGCGGCGCGCTGCCGTTCGCGCGGCGCACCATCGTCGACGAGCGCAAGTGGCTTTCCGCCGACGAATTCACCGACCTGCTCGGGCTGTGCCAGTTCCTGCCGGGCGGCAACGTGATCAACCTGTCGGTGGCCGTCGGCATGCGCTTTCGCGGCGTGGCCGGCGCGTTCGCCGCCATTCTCGGGCTGATCGCGGGCCCGACGCTCGTCGTCGTCGCGCTCGGCGTGCTGTATGCGAAGACGCAGAACGATCCGCGCGTGCAGCACCTGTTCGCGGGGCTCGCCGCCGCGGCGGCCGGGCTGCTCGTTGCGATGGCCGTGAAGGTCGCGAAGCCGCTGCGGCACGCGCGCGCGGCGGCCGGCATCGCGGCGCTCGCGTTCGTCGCGATCGCGGTGCTGCGCATCCCGCTGCTGACCGCGATGCTCGTGCTGACGCCCGTCAGCATCTGGCTCGCGTCGCGCCGCCGCGACGCGGGCACGCCGCAGCCGGCGCCGGCCGCGGCGCGCGACACGCAGCCAGGAGGCCGGCCATGAACGACACGCTGATCGCGATCGCGACGATCTTCAGCCAGTTGTCGCTGCTCGCATTCGGCGGCGGCAACACGATCCTGCCGGAGATGCAGCGGCAGGTCGTCGACGTCCATCACTGGATGAGCGCGCACGAGTTCACCGCGCTGTTCGCGCTGGCCCAGGCGGCGCCCGGGCCGAACATGATGATCGTGTCGCTGGTCGGCTGGCACGTGGCCGGCTGGAGCGGGCTGCTGGTCGCGTCGCTCGCGAAGTTCGGGCCGTCGTCGATCGTCACCGTGCTCGCGCTGCATGCGTGGGAGCGCTTTCGCGACCGGCCGTGGCGCCGCTACGTGCAGCAGGGGATGATGCCCGTCACGGCCGGGCTCGTCGCGGCGAGCGCGGTGCTGATCTCCGAGGCGTCGAACCGCACGGCGATCCAGTGGGGCATCACCGCCGCGTGCGCGGTGCTCGCGTGGCGCACGCGCATCCATCCGCTGTGGCTGCTCGCGGGCGGCGCGCTGATCGGGCTCACGGGCATCGGGCAATGACCGGCGCACGGTAACGTCCCGTGCGCCATACTGGCGCGAATCTTCACGGGAGGCTCGATGGATCTCGACGGCGCCAGCCGCAATCTCACTGTCGCCGCGTTGCTGACGCTGTCAGGCGGCTACCTCGACGCATACACGTACGTGGGCCACGGCCACGTATTCGCGAACACGATGACGGGCAACGTCGCGCTGCTCGGCATCAACGTGTCGGCCGGCGAATGGGCGGCCGCGCTGCACCACGTGCCGCCGCTCGGCGGCTTCGTGGTCGCGGTGTTCGTCGCGCACCTGCTCGGCCTCGCCGCGCAGCGCGGCTGGATGCGGCATACCGCATTCGCGAGCCTGCTCGTCGAGATCGCCTTTCTCGGCGTCGCCGCGAGCGGGCTCGTCGGCGCGTCGAGCGCATGGCTGATTCCGGGCATTTCGTTCGTCGCGACGCTGCAGACGCTGTCGTTCACCCATCTCGAGGAACTGTCGTACACGTCGGTGATGACGACCGGCAACCTGCGCCGCGCCGCGCAGAAGCTGTTCGTCGGGCTGATCCCGCGCTACGACGCGGGCGCGCTGCACGACTCGGCGCTGCTCGCGACGATCAGCTTCTGCTTCCTGGCCGGCGCGGTGATCGGCGGCCTCGTCACGCGGCTCGTGCCGGAGCTCGCACTGTGGGGCGCCGTGCTGCTGCTCGCCGGTGCGTTCGCGGAGATCCTCCGGCGTGCCTGGCGCCGGCGCGAGACGCCCGGCGAGCCGTCGTCGGCGGCGTGACGGCGCCGCCCGCCGGCACTTCCGGCCGCCTGCCCGTTCCCCCGCGCCTGCGGGGCGATGCTTACAGAGCCGACATCCCGTCAGCCGCGTGGCCGGACGATGCCGTGCGGCATCCGACGCCCGCCCGGCGCGCCTCGCGCGCGCGGCGTTGTGCGCGGGCGACAGTTCCGCCGTTACCGCGCATTTCAATTTCTTTCAGCGATTGCAGTCGTCATATGATTCAGCCCACATCGCGCGCGCCAAGAACGCGAGCGATCGCCACCCGGCTGCGCACGCGGCCGGCCATGAACGGAGACACCTACAAACAGGAAAGCTCATGAAGCAGACCACACGACTCGCAGCCATCGCAGGGGGCGCCGCGCTCGCATTTGCCAGCCAGTACGCGGCCGCACAAAGCTCGGTCACGCTCTGGGGCGTCGCCGACGCCAGCATTCGCTACCTCACCAACGCCAACGCCAAGAACGACGGCCTGCTGTCGATGACCAACGGCGCGATCACGAACAGCCGCTTCGGCATCTACGGCACGGAAGATCTCGGCGGCGGCCTGAAGGCCGTGTTCAACCTCGAAAGCGGCGTGAACCTGCAGAACGGCGCATTCGCCGACAGCGGCCGCCTGTTCAACCGCGCGGCGTACGTCGGCCTGCAGAGCCCGTACGGCACGGTGACCCTCGGCCGCCAGAAGACGCCGCTGTTCGACCTGCTGTCGGACACCTACGATCCGCTGACGGTCGGCAACTACCTCGAAAACGCGTGGCTGCCGGTCGCACTCGGCGGCGGCCTGTATGCGGACAACCAGATCAAGTACACGGGCAAGTTCGAAGGCCTGACCGCGAAGGCGATGTACTCGACCGGCACCAACTACGAATCGACCGGCGCCGGCGGCTTCTCGGGCCAGATCCCGGGTTCGCTCGGCAAGGGCAATGCGTGGGGCGTGTCGCTGTCGTACGTGATGGGCCCGCTCAGCATCGCGGCCGGTGCGCAGCAGAACAGCGACAACTCGGCGCGCAAGCAGACGATCTACCACGCGAACGTCGTGTATGCGTTCAGCAAGGCGAAGATCTACGCGGGCTACCTGCGCTCGAAGGACGACACGGGCTTCGTCGACAGCCTGCTCGCCCAGCAGTCGATTCCGGTCGCGAAGGGCACCGGCCGGATCGACGACGGTCCGTTCGCGGGCGTGAGCTGGCAGGTCAGCGCACCGCTGACGCTGACGGGCGCGTTCTACTACGACCACATGCGCAATGCGATGACCACGAACGGCACGCTCGCGAGCGGCAACCGCTACGCAATCGTCGGCATCGCCGAGTACGCGCTCAGCAAGCGCACGGAAATCTACGGCACCGTCGACTTCAACAAGACGAACGGCGCGGCGAACGTCGAGCTGCCCGGCCGCAGCAACCAGACCGGCATCGCGATCGGCCTGCGCAATATCTTCTGACGAACGTCGGAACGCATGCGCCGGCAGTCGTCCGGCATGCATCGAAGGGGCGCCGCGAGGCGCCTCTTTTTTTTCGTCATGCGACCTTCATACGCGCGCACGACTATTCGGCGAATGCTCCATCACGAGACCCCCGCGCCGTAAGGGAACCGTCGGCAATCCAGAACATACTTTTACAGTGCGCGCGAAGCCTTTCCGCTACGCTGCGTGCATCGCCCGTTGCGTGCCGCCAGGTTCGCGCGTGCGTCGTTCCGGTCACGCTCGGCGAGCGCGGCCGGCCTGGTGCGTAACTTGTGTATCCGGTGATGACAATCGCGGTTCGCCGGTTTTTTTCGTGGGACGATGCGCTCACGATTTTCTTGAAAGGGGATGACGATGGGTATCCTGAACACCGTGGGTGAAATCGCCGGCGCAATCGCCGCCGTCGAAGGCGCGGAAAAGCTGGATCCGGATGCGGGCCTGCTGACCAAGGCGGCGGCCGCCGTCGCCGGTTTCAAGGGCGCGGAAGCGATCGAAGGCATGCTCGAGAAGAAGGAAGAGCAGCCGCAGCAGGCAGACGACACGCAGGCGACGGACGGCAGCGACACGTCGCAGGCATGAGCATGGCGGCTGGTCCGGCCGTGGGCGCGCCCTTCGCGCGCCCGGCCGGGCCGGTGCCGCGCAGCCGGCAGGTCGGGCATGCGGTCGATCGGTGACGCATGGCACACCCGGCAGTCGGTTTGACCGGCGAGAGGCAACGTCTCTCGCCGTTTTTTATTGGGCGTGCGCGTGGCGGCACCATGTGCCGCAAGAAATCCGGAATCTTGCTATCGTGCCTGCATCCGAACTGCGATGAGGCAATGCGATGGATTTCGACTACGACCTGTTCGTCATCGGGGCCGGCTCGGGCGGCGTGCGGCTTGCGCGCATGTCCGCGTCGTACGGTGCCCGCGTCGGCATAGCGGAAGAAGAGCAGATCGGCGGCACCTGCGTGCTGCGCGGCTGCATCCCGAAGAAGCTGCTCGTCTACGCATCGCACTACCCGCACGAAGTCGAGGACGCGAAGGGCTTCGGCTGGACCTTCGGCGCCGGCACGCTCGACTGGCCCGCGCTGATCGCCGCGAAGGATCGCGAGATCAACCGGCTCAGCGACATCTACATCAACCTGCTGCGGCAATCGGGCGTCGAGATGCACGCCGGACGCGCGACGCTCGTCGATGCGCACACGGTCGCGATCGGCGAACGCACGATCCGCGCGCGCCACATCGCGATCGCGACCGGCTCGCGCCCGTCGATGCCGGCGCGGCCCGGCATCGAACATGCGATCACGTCGCGCGAGGCGTTGTCGCTCGCCGCGCGGCCCGCACGCATCGCGGTGGTCGGCGGCGGTTATATCGCGGTCGAGTTCGCGGGCATCTTCAACGGCTTCGGCAGCCACGTCGACCTGTTCTATCGCGGCGAGAAGATCCTGCGCGGCTTCGACGACGACGTGCGCCAGTTTCTCACCGACGAGATGACGAAGCAGGGCGTCACGATCCATGCGCGTGCGGTGGTCGAGTCGATCGAACGCGCGGACGACGGCACGCTGAGCGTGCGCGTCGGCGATGCGCGGCACGGGCCGTACGATCAAGTGCTGTATGCGACCGGCCGTGTGCCGAACGTCGACGGGCTCGGGCTCGAACAGGCGGGCGTGATGCTCGACGCACGTGGCGCGATTGCCGTCGATGCGTATTCGGCGACGTCGGTGCCGTCGATCCATGCGATCGGCGACGTCACGTCGCGGCCGCAGCTCACGCCGGTGGCGACGCGCGACGGCGCGTTGCTTGCCCGCACGCTGTTCGGGGGGGCGCGTGTCGCGGCCGATCACGAATGGGTGCCGTCGGCGGTGTTCAGCCAGCCCGAGGTCGCGACGGTCGGTCTCACCGAGGCGACCGCGCGCGATCTTTACGACGGCGACGTCGACATCTACCGCACGTCGTTCAAGGCGCTGCGCCACACGCTGTCGGGCCGCGACGAGCGCACGCTGATGAAGCTCGTCGTCGCACGCGACAGCCAGCGCGTGGTCGGCGCGCACATGGTCGGCCGCGATGCGGGCGAGATCATCCAGGGGATTGCGATCGCGATTCGCGCGGGCGCGACGAAGGCGCAGTTCGACGACACGATCGGCATTCACCCGACCGCGGCCGAGGAGTTCGTGACGATGCGGCAGAAGGTGGCCGACTAGCGGGCGCGGATGCGCGCGCGTTCGTACGCGCGCGCGGCAGGATTGCCGGAATGCATCGTGACCGGCGAACCCGTCGGGTGCGGTAAAGGCAGCCGGATTTCGGTGATTATTCTCGGGATATCGGTAATGCGGATGGGCGGTACGGACAATATATCTTGATATTGCCGGATTCGAGATCGATCGCCGGAGACAACAAAGGAAAATTGGCACGCTGCGTCCACATGCCTGCAAAGCCCCTGTCGGCGAGGAATTGCGCCGATTCGACCGCGCGCGTCGGATAAGTAAGAAAATCGTCAACTATTATCAAGATTCCTCATCTTGATAAGCAGGCTTGATATGATCGCGAAAAATCATATACGGGGCCGATCATGCGCGATCAACAGCGCAGTAACCAGAATAACGGTGTAGCCGTCGCGCGCGAGCCTGTCGCGTACCGCGCCGCGCATCCGCATGTCGTCGCAACGCACGGGTTGCGCGCCCCTTTCACTCATCTACTGCCACCGCCGGTGCGGCGATGAACGCGCGTGCGTCCATCGCGCCGATGCACGCATCCCCGTTCGCACCGCAACCGTTTCGACCGCCGGGTCGTTTGCGAGCCGGCGTGCCCGTTCCGGGCCATCTTTCCACACAAGGAGACCAACAGTGAACATTCAGACACGACGCACCGTCCTCGTGGCGGCGGCGCTCGTTGCGGCGCTGTCCGGCTGCGCGACCGAATCGTCGCGCACGCTCGACGTGCCGGCCGTGAGCAGCGCGCAGAAACCGTACGCGGGCAAGCCCGTCGCGATCGCGGTCGGCAAGTTCGACAACCGCTCGAGCTACATGCGCGGCATCTTCTCGGACGGCATCGACCTCCTCGGCGGGCAGGCGAAGACGATCCTCGTCACGCGCCTGCAGCAGAGCCGCCGCTTCAACGTGCTCGATCGCGAGAATCTCGACGAGATCAAGCAGGAAGCCGGCTTCATGAAGAAGGCGCAGGCGGTGAAGGGCGCGAACTACGTGGTGACGGGCGACGTGACCGAGTTCGGCCGCAAGGACGTCGGCGATCACCAGCTGTTCGGCATCCTCGGCCGCGGCAAGACGCAGGTCGCGTATGCGAAGGTCAACCTGAACATCGTCGACACGACGACGTCGGAAGTCGTCGCATCGAGCCAGGGCGCGGGCGAGTTCAGCCTGTCGAACCGCGAGGTGATCGGCTTCGGCGGCACCGCCGGCTATGACTCGACGCTCAACGGCAAGGTGCTGGATCTCGCGATCCAGGAGGCCGTGAACCATCTCGTCGACCAGGTCGACGCCGGCACGCTGAAGGTGCCGCAGTAAGCGCCGTGCGCGACACGCGCTCGACGAATCACTCACTCATCGAAAGAGACAAGACCATGAAACGGGGAATCTGGCTGCCGGCGACGGCGGCCGCCATGCTGCTCGCGGGCTGCGCGGCGCCGACCACGCCGCCGCTCTATCAGTGGAACGGCTATCAGCCGCAGGTGTACGAATACTTCAAGGGGCAAAGCTCGCCGCAACAGCAGATCGACGCGCTCGAGAAGGCGCTGCAGGAGATCCGCGCGAAGGGTAACAAGCCGCCGCCCGGCTTCCATGCGCATCTCGGGATGCTCTACGCGAGCGTCGGCAACGGGCAACAGGCCACGCAGTCGTTCGAGGCCGAGAAGGCGCTCTTTCCGGAATCCGCGCCGTACATGGATTTCCTGATGAAGAAGAAGGCCGTGAATCCGCAGGCCGCGAACCCGAAGGCCGCCGACCAGACGATCGCCGGCCGGAAGCAAGCCGATCCGACTCCCGCCCAACAGTAACGTGCGTGCCATGATCAAGACACTTTCATTCAAGCTGCTGTCCGTGCTGTCGCTCGTCGCGCTGCTGAGCGCATGCGCGCAACCCGTCAAGCGTCCCGACTACACGGCCTTCAAGAAGAGCCAGCCGCGCTCGATCCTCGTGCTGCCGCCGGTCAACGAGACCACCGATGTCGGCGCGACCTACGGGGTGCTGTCGCAGATGACGCAGCCGCTCGCCGAGTCGGGCTACTACGTGGTGCCGGTCGCGGTGATGGACGAGACCTTCAAGCAGAACGGCCTCGCGAACGCGGCCGAGATCCAGAACACGTCGCCGGCGAAGCTGCGCGAGATCTTCGGTGCGGATGCCGCGCTCTATTCGAAGATCACGCAATACGGCTCCGTCTACCAGGTGGTGGACAGCACGACGGTGGTCGCGGCATCGGCGAAGCTCGTCGACCTGAAGAGCGGCGACGTGCTGTGGCAGGGCGAGGGCCGTGCGACCGGCAAGGAAGTCGGCAACTCCATGAGCGTCAATGCGTTCGGTGTCGTCGGGATGCTGGTGCAGGCGGCCGTCAAGCAGGTCGCGCATTCGCTGACCGACGAAGCGCACGATGTGGCCGGGCTGACCAGCAGCAGGTTGTTGTCGGCGGGGCCGCCGAACGGGTTGCTGTACGGGCCGCACTCGCCGAAGTACGGGACTGACTGACCCGCGCGGATGCAGCGGCTTCGGCCGGTCGGGCAGGCCAGGTTGCCTGCCTGCCGCGCCGGCGCCGCGACATCCGGCACCAGGCGGCCGCGTTCGCGCGGCCGTTTTGCATGGCGGGCGGCGGCGCTCGTCGCCCGCGCCGCCGCTCAATGCACGCCGAACGCGTCGAGCAGCCGGTACCAGCTCATCGCGAGCACGAGCGCCGGCGTGCGCAATGCCTCGCCGCCCGGGAAGTCGCGATGGCGGATCTTGTCGAACAGGTCGAAGCGGCTCGCCTGCCCGTCGATCGCCTCGGCGATCAGCTTGCCCGCGAGCGCGGTCGTGTTCACGCCGTGCCCCGAGAAGCCCTGCGCGAAATACATCGTCGGCGCGATGCGGCCGAAGTGCGGCGCGCGGTTCATCGTGATGTCGACGAAGCCGCCCCACGCGTAGTCGACCTTCACGTCCGCGAGCTGCGGGAACGTCTTCAGCATGTCCGCGCGCATCGCCGCGGCGAGATCGCGCGGCTCCCGCGTCGAATAGCTGACCTTGCCGCCCCACACGAGCCGCGTGTCGGGCGCCGGCCGGAAATAGTCGAGCACGAAGCGGCTGTCGCAGATCGCCGCGCGCGCGGGCATCAGCGCGGCGGCGCGCGCTTCGCCGAGCGGCTCGGTCGCGATCACGTAGGTGCCGACCGGCATGATCTTCTTCGACAGCGCGGGCGCGAGCGTGCCGACGAAGGTGTTGCACGCGAGCACGACGAAGCGTGCGCGCACGTTGCCGCCGCTCGTCTCGACGACATGGCCGCCCGCGACGTCGCGCACGCGCGTCACGCAGCTGTCCTCGTGGATGCGCACGCCCGCACCGGTGGCCGCGCGCGCGAGGCCGAGCGTGTAGTTCAGCGGATGGAGGTGGCCGCTGTCCGGGTCGTACAGGCCGCCGCAATAGCGGTCGGACTGCACGTAGTCGCCGAGTTCGTCGGCTTCGACGAAGTGGAAGCGGTCGTAGCCGAAGCGCTTCGCGGCCTCGTCGCGCCAGCGCTTGAGCGAATCGGCATCGCGTTCGGTGTTCGCGGCGGTCAGGTAGCCGGGCACCAGCGCGCAGTCGATGTCGTGTTGCGCGATGCGCGACTTCACGAGCGACAGCGTTTCGAGCCCCATGTCCCAGATGCGCTTCACGTCGCCTTCCGGCATGAACTGCGCAAACGTATCGATATCGCACGCGAACCCGCCGATCAGCTGGCCGCCGTTGCGGCCGCTCGCCGCCCATCCGACCCGCGACGCTTCGAGCACGGTCACCGAATGGCCGCGCTCGGCGAGGTTGAGCGCGGCGGACAGGCCCGTGAGGCCCGCGCCGATCACGCACACGTCGGCATCGATCGTGCCGGCGAGCGGCGCGTGGCGGGTCGTATCGTTGGCGGTCGCCGCGTAGTAGGACGCGACGTGCGGCTGGTTGGCGAATGTCTGCATGGTCAGGAGGACGGATAAATGGGCTTAGAACAGCTCGCGTACGCGGTGGTACAGCATCCCGAGCTCGAGCGCGGGTTGCCGCCACGCGTCGCCGCCGGGGAAGCGCCGGTGGCGCATGCGTGCGAACAGGTCGAACGCGCGCGTGTCGCCCGCGATCGCGCCGGCAACCGCGCGCCCGGCGATGCCGGTGAGCGCGACGCCGTGCCCGCTGAAGCCCTGGACGTAGAAGAAGTTCGGATCGAGTGCGCCGAAATCCGGCGCGCGGTTGCGCGTGACGTCGACGAAGCCGCCCCACGCGTGGTCGACGCGCACGTCGCCGAGCTGCGGGAACACGCCGACCATGCGCCGCCGGATCGTTTCGGCGAGCGTGGCGGGTGACGCGCCGGCCGAATTCGCGCGGCCGCCGAACAGCATGCGGTGGTCGGCCGACAGCCGGAAATAGTCGAGGAAGAAGTTGTTGTCGCACACGGCCTCGCGCTGCGCGATCAGTGCATCGGCGCGTGCCTGGCCGAGCGGCTCGGTCGCGATGATGTACGACGCGACCGGCGCGATGCGGGCAGCCGTCGCGGCCGGCAGCACGCCGCCCGGGCCCGCGTTGCAGCACGACACGACGAAGCGGCAGCGCACGTCGCCCGACGGCGTGCGCACGACGGGCCGTGCGCCGCGCACGACGTCGAGCGCGGGCGTGTGCGCGTACAGCGCGACGCCTTCGCGCCGCGCGGCATCGGCGAGGCCGAGGCAGTACTTGAGCGGATGCAGGTGGCCCGACAGCGGATCGTAGACACCCGCGAGATAACGCGTCGACGCGATGCGCGTGCGGATCGCGCCGGTGTCGAGCCACGACAGCGACGGATGGCCCCAGCGCGCGGTCGCGGCGTCCATCCACGCGCGCAGGTCGTCGATGCGGCGCGGCTTCGTCGCGACCGTCAGGTAGCCGCGCGTGAAGTCGCAGTCGATCCCGTAACGCGCGATCCGCTCGGCGATCAGCGCGACGCCGTCGAGCGACAGCGACCACGCGGCGCGTGCGCCGTCGGCGCCGAGCTGCCGCTCGATTTCCTCGTCCTTCGCGAAGCCGGTGATCGCCTGCCCGCCGTTGCGGCCCGACGCGCCCCAGCCGGGCCGGTGCGCATCGATGACCGCGACCGACAGCCCGCGCGCGCGGCAGTCGAGCGCCGTCGACAGGCCGGCGAAGCCGGCGCCGATCACGCAGACGTCGACGTCGATCGTGTCCTCGAGCACCGGGTCGTCGGCGGCCGGCCGCACGGCCGTCGCCTCGTAGTACGAGTCGCGCGCGAGCGCATCGGCGCGGCGGGTGAAAGACTGCGTCATCAGACCGACTCCCTCGTTGCGGCCGGCACGCGATGCGCGATGCATCGTGCTTCGGCCGGTAAAAACGGCGCGGGACGCCGTGCGCGCGGCACGGCGTCCCGCGTGTGCTGCGTCAGAACGAATAGATGAACTGCGTCGCGAGCAGGTCGTTGGACTTGCCGTACGACCCGTCGTTGCGCAGGAACACCTTGTTGTTCGCCCAGTCGTGCCGGTATTCGACCTTCACGGTGATCTGCTGGGTCGGGTAGAACAGCAGGTCGAGCGCGACGTCCTGCCGTACCGCCCCCTTGCATTCGAAGCCCAGGCCGCCGCCGGCCTTCGACTGCGCGAGGCAGTCCGCGTCGACGCCGAAGCCGTTGCTCGGATCCATCCCGTTGCCGTTCAGCGCGATGCCGCCGCCGCCGCCGCCGTTCTTCGAGTTGGCGAGCAGGTCGTAGCGCAGCGTCACGCCCATGCGGCCGACCACCGGCGCGTTGAACTTGCGGTGCGCGAGCAGCGACAGGCCGTACCACTGCGCGAGCCCGCCGTTGAACGCCGCATGCTGCTGACGGCCGTAGTCGACTTCCGCGTTGTACTGAATGTCGGCGAGCGTGTAGGTCGCGTCGAGTTCACCGAAGAAGAACGAACCGTACGCGCTCGGTGCCGCCCCGCCCGGGCCGTAGTTGGCGTTGCCGTTCGCATCGAGCGCGCTTGCGAGCGTCTGCCGCCCGATGTTGAACGACCCGCCGATGTCGAGCGCGCTCGACCACGTGTAGTCCGCGCGCGCGGTGAAGGTCGGCACCTTGTTGCTGGTCGTGATCGGGTCGCCGAGCGCGTTGGTGCCCTTCTGCGTGACCGAACCGTACGTGCGGTACTGCTCGTTGCCGAGGAAGAACTTCCACGCCCAGTTGCCCTTCGTGTAGTTCGCGCCGATACCGACGTAGCTGCCCGGATCCGAGAAATCGTACAGCAGGTTGTGCGTGAGCGTGAGCATCTGGTTCGACTGCTGCACCTCGTAGCCGCCGAAGCTCGGGATCAAACCGGCGACGAGCGTCGTCTCGGCGGTGATCGGCACGTTGATGACCGCCGTGTTCAGCAGGTTGTCGGTGATCGAGCCGCGCGAGTTCTGCAGCAGCGTGATGCCGTTGCCGCGGTTCGGCATCAGCGTGATTTCCGCCGACGGTGCCATCGGGCCGACGCCGAAGGTCTTCTTGATGTCGAGGTAGAGATCGCCGAACGTGCTGTTGAAGTAGTTGTACGCGTTCTCGTGGTTCGCGAACAGGAACGACGACGTACCGGCCGCGCGGTTGTAGATGTAGGTCGGGTCGATGTAGCCCGTGACCGACAGGCCGGCCAGCGGGCCCGTGTTGGCCGCGTCCGTCAGCGAATCGACCTTCAGCTGCTGGTTCGCGATCTGCTGCTTCATTTCGCCGACTTCGTCGTTGGTCAGCGTCGCCTGCGCCTTGCCGTAGTCCGGCGAGCCCGGATCGACGGCCACGGCGACCGGCGCGGCCTTCGTGCCGGCCTGGGCGGTCGCGGTGCCGCCCTTCGCCGAAAGCTGCGCCTGCATCGCCTTCATCTGCTTCTGCAGCGCCGCGACCTGCGCCTGCAGCGCCTTGATCTCGGCGGATGTCGAGTCGGCCAGCGCGATGCCCGGCAACGCGCCGGCCACCAGCAGGCAGATCAGTTTCTTCTTCATTGCGGATTCTCCTTGTCGTGCGCCTGTCAAATCGGGATCGAATCGCGCGCCCCCCCTGGGGCAGCGCGCCTTGCTTGTCTGCACTGCTTGTTATCTTCGAAGCCGGAGGTGCGTCGTCACGCCACCGCGAACGCCGCCTTCATGTCGGCCACGCGGCGCCGTTCGCGCGCGATCATCATCCGGTTCACGACGATCACGCCGATCGTCACGGCCGTGATGAACAGCGTCGCCAGCGCGTTCATCTCCGGGTTCAGCCCCAGCCGCACGCGCGAGAACACCACCAGCGGCAGCGTCGTCGACCCCGGCCCCGACAGGAACGCCGACAGCACCAGGTCGTCGATCGACAGCGTGAACGACAGCAGCCACCCCGACAGCAGCGCCTGCGAGATCAGCGGCAGCGTCACCACGAAGAACACCTTCAGCGGCGTCGCGCCCAGATCGAGCGCCGCCTCCTCCAACGACTTGTTCATCTCCTTCACGCGCGACTGCACGATGATCGCCACGTACGACACGCACAGCATCACGTGCCCGATCCAGATCGTCACCATCCCGCGCCCCTTCGGCCAGCCGAACATCTGCTCCAGCGCAACGAACAGCAACAACAGCGAGATGCCCTGGATCACTTCCGGAATCACCAGCGGCGCGTTGATCATCCCCGTGTACAGCGTGAAGCCCTTGAAACGGCCGAAGCGCGCGAGCACGAAACCCGCCCACGTGCCGATCACCACCGACGCGGTGGCCGTCAAGAGGCCGATCTTCAGCGACAGCCACGCGGCGGTCAGCAGCTCGTCGTCGTCCAGCAGCGCGCTGTACCACTTCAGCGAGAAGCCCGACCACACCGTCACCAGCTTCGACTCGTTGAACGAGTACACCACCAGGCTGATGATCGGGATGTACAGGAACAGGAAGCCGAAGGCGAGGACGCCCGTCGACAGCGGTTTGCTCGGCTTGATCATTTCGCGTCCTCCAGTTCCTTGACCTGGTAGTACTGGAACAGCGCCATCGGCACCAGCAGCAGCATCACCATCGCGACCGTCACCGCGGACGCCATCGGCCAGTCCATGTTGTTGAAGAATTCATCCCACATCACGCGCCCGATCATCAGCGTGTCGGCGCCGCCCAACAGTTCCGGAATCACGTACTCGCCCACCGCCGGGATGAACACCAGCAGGCTGCCGGCGATGATCCCGTTCTTCGACAGCGGCAGCGTGATGCGCGTGAACGCGACCCACGGCTTCGCGCCCAGGTCGTACGCGGCCTCGAGCAGCGTGAGGTCCATCTTCACGAGGTGCGCGTACAGCGGCATCACCATGAACGGCAGGTACGAATAGACCATCCCGATGTAGACGCCCGCGTCGCTGTGATAGAGGCGCAGCGGCGTGTGGATGATGCCCAGCGCGATCAGCGTGTGGTTCAGGAGGCCGTCGTCCTTCAGGATGCCGATCCATGCGTACACGCGAATCAGGAACGACGTCCAGAACGGCAGCATCACGGCCATCATCAGCACGTTGCGGCGGTTCGGTTCCGAGCGCGCGATGTAGTACGCCATCGGATAGCCGATCAGCAGGCACAGCACGGTCGACACGGCGGCCATCTTCAGCGAGCTGAGGTAGGTCGCGATGTACAGGTCGTCCTGCAGCAGGAACGCGTAGTGCGACAGCTGCAGCGCGAAGTGCACGACACCGTCCTTGATCTCGACGAGCGACGTGTACGGCGGGATGCCCATCACCTGGTCGGCGAAGCTGATCTTCAGCACCAGCACGAACGGCAGCGCGAAGAAGACTGCGAGCCACACGAACGGCACGCCGATCGCGACGCTGCGGCCCGACGGCAGGAAGCGCGACAGCATGGAGAAACGGCCCGGGCGCGATCTGCCGGCGCCGGTGCTCGCGGCGCCGGCAGACACCGGCGCGGACGGAGTGGAAGCGGAGGTTCTCATCGTGGCGTCCTCACTGCGTCAGCACGACGCCGCTGGCCGGCGACCACGACACGAACACGTCGTCGTTCCACGCCGGCGCGTTGTCGTTCATCAGGTGCGAGCTCGACAGGTTCGACACCACCGTCTTGCCGCTCGGCAGGCGCACGTGGTACAGCGAGTAGCTGCCCATGTACGCGATGTCGGTCACGACGCCGCGCGCCCAGTTGTGTTTCGAGCCCGGCTTCTCGCGCGACACGTGCACGCGCTCCGGGCGCACCGAGATGCCGACCGGCATCCCGAGCGGGCCGGTCACGCCGTGGCTCACGTACATGCGCGCTTCGAGATCGTCGCTCTCGACGAAGATGTGGTCGGGTTCGTCCTCGACCACGCGTCCTTCGAACAGGTTGGTCGAGCCGATGAATTCGGCCGAGAAACGGCTGTTCGGGTATTCGTAGACTTCGCCGGGCGAGCCGATCTGCACGATCTTGCCTTCGCTCATCACCGCGAGGCGGCTCGCCATCGTCATCGCTTCTTCCTGGTCGTGCGTGACCATCACGCAGGTCACGTCGACCTTCTCGATGATGTTCACCAGTTCGAGCTGGGTCTTCTGGCGGATCTTCTTGTCGAGCGCGGACATCGGCTCGTCGAGCAGCAGCAGCTTCGGGCGCTTGACCAGCGA
>NZ_LDVA01000282.1:0-36021 GCF_050768715.1 Burkholderia sp. ZZQ-2
GCTGAAGAACGTTTCCCGCTCCTTCTACCTGACGCTGCGCGTGCTGCCCGACGGCATGCGCGACCCGGTCGGCCTCGCGTACCTGCTCGCGCGCGCGGCCGACACGATCGCCGATACGGCGCTCGTCGCGCCCGATCGCCGCGCGGCATTGCTGACCGAGCTGCGCGATGCGGTCGAGCAGCTCGGCGACGGCGTCGCGCTGTCGCGTGCGCTCGAGGACGTGACGCGGATGCAGACCGATTCGCACGAGCACGTGCTGCTCGGCTCGATGGAGCAGATGCTCGCGCTGCTGCGCGCGCAGCCGGACGCCGATCGCGCATCGATCCGCAAGGTCGTCGCGACGCTGACGGCGGGGATGGTATTCGACCTGCGCACGTTCCCCGACGAGCAATCGGGGCGGGTCGCGTCGCTGCGGACGCGCGACGAACTCGACCGCTACACGTATCTCGTCGCCGGTTGCGTGGGCGAGTTCTGGACCGACATGACGGGCATGCACACGCCGGCCGCGCGCGGCTGGAACCTGCCGGACATGGTCGAGAAGGGCATCCGCTTCGGCAAGGCGCTGCAGATGACCAACATCCTGCGCGACTGCGCGAAGGACCTGCGCATCGGCCGCTGCTACCTGCCCGACGATGTGCTGGGCGCGCACGGGCTGAGCGTCGCCGACCTGATGTTGCCCGATGCGTCGGCGCGCGCGCGCGGCGTGCTGGTCGACCTGCTGCGCGTGACGCTGGACCAGTATCGCGACGCATGCCTGTATACCGTTGCGATCCCGCGCCGCTTCGTGCGGCTGCGGCTGGCATGCCTGTGGCCGATCATGATCGGCCTCGAAACGCTCGAGCTGCTGGCCGGTCATGACGCGTGGCTCGATCCGGCGAAGCCGGCCAAGGTGCCGAGAAAGCGCGTCTACCGGATCATGGCGTCGTCGCTCGCGCTGGTCGGCTCGAACACGGCGATTCGCGCGCGCATGACCGCGCTTTCCGATGCCGTGAGCGCGCGTCTCGTGCAGCCGGTCACACGCTGACACCCACCGAACGATGCCGGCGCGACAGGTGCCGGCGTCGCCCCTCGGCCCGCGTTCGCCGGGCCGGTTCTCCCGCATCGTCTAAAAACGTTTTCATTATTTCGTTTCGCGAAACGTGGGTGTCATGAACGTCAGCGATCCTTCGCGGCGGCGTGAATCGCGGCGTCAGCCGCGGTCGCGCATTTGTAAGATGTATTTCGCCGAAGGCATCTGACAACATCCGACGGTCGTGTTGCACCCGTAAAAATGTAAAGCTAGGGTTTTCACCGGGAAATGCCGGAAAAGCCCGCCGCGTAAGCGTTTTCAGGTGTTATGTAACTGCTTGGTGAACCCGTGCGTTGCGTCGATCATACGATGACCGACTGCACATGTTGGGAAATGATTGGTAATCCGTCAGAATCGCGTCGGCATGTACTCGCACATGTGTCAGTCATAAAACCACACCAGAAAAGAAATCATTCTTTGAGGACGGAGAATCAATGAAAAAGCGCGTCGCTTTCGCCATGACGGCAGCGGGCCTTGCAGCCGCTACCGCCGCCCACGCTCAAAGCAGCGTGACCCTGTACGGTATCGTCGATAACGGTCTGGCTTACCAGAACAACGCGGCACCGTCGACCGGTGCGACGAGCGGCGGTCACTCGAAGGTGTCGATGTCCACCGGCGTATGGGCGGGCAGCCGCTTCGGCCTGAAGGGCAGCGAAGATCTCGGTGGCGGCACGAAGGCGATCTTCCAGTTGGAAGCGGGCGTGAACTCGGCGACCGGTGCGTCGCAATGGGCAGGCGGTATCTTCACCCGTCAAGCATGGGTCGGGATGACGAACCAGGCGTACGGTACGCTGACGGCCGGCCGTCAGTACACGGCGTACTACACGCTGCTGTCGCCGTACAGCCCGACGACGTGGCTGACGGGCGCATACGGCGCGCACCCGGGTGATATCGATTCGCTGGATACCAGCTACCGCGCGAACAACTCGCTCGTCTACATGTCGCCGAAGTTCTACGGCTTCACGGTCGGCGGTTCGTACTCGTTCGGCGGCGTGCCGGGCAGCGTGAACCGCGGCTCGACGTGGAGCGCGGCAGTCCAGTACCTGAACGGTCCGGCAGGCATCGCGGTCGGCTACCAGAAGGTCAACAACTCGACGCTCGGCGGCGGCCTGTGGGGCGACAACTCGACGGTCACGAGCGGCGGCCAGCCGGCCGTGTCGGCGATCAACTCCGGTTATCAGACGGCGCAGTCGCAGCAGCGCATCGGCGTGACGGCCGGCTACCAGTTCGCGCCGGCGTGGGACGTGTCGGCGTCGTACACGAACGTCAAGTACACCCCGGGCGTCGGCTCGGCGTTCCGCAACTCGGCGATCTTCAACACGGCTGGCGCCGTGCTGCACTGGAAGGCAGCGGCACAGTGGGACTTCGCAGTGGGCTACTCGTACACGGCGGCGACGCAGTCGAACGGCATCACGAGCGCGGCCAAGTACCATCAGGTCACGCTGTCGCAGTACTACAGCCTGTCGAAGCGTACGGGCCTGTACGCACTCGAAGCCTACCAGCACGCATCCGGCAATACGCTGAACAAGGCTGGCGGCATCCAGGCAGCGACGACGCAGATCGGCGACGGCGTGGCAGCAGGTTCGAAGCAGAACCAGATTGCAGTCGGCGTCGGCATGATCCACCGCTTCTGATGTCGCGCGGCGCGTGAGCGCCGCTTGCGACATGCGGTATGAAAACCGGCCTTCGGGCCGGTTTTTTCATGTCCGCGCGATTTGGGCGAATGTCGCGCCGCGGTCGTTGCGTCGAGCACGCACCGCGCGGTCACTTTGCTTCTATCGCTGCGTCAAGCCCGCATCCTGTCGCTCCGTTTCTATCGCTGGGTGAACCCGCGTCGCGCGATCGCTCCGCTTCGATCGCCGCATTGACCCTGCACCGCGCACTCACTCCGCCGCGTCGTTCGTCCAGCTTCCCGCGAGCGCCTGAAACAGCGCCGCCGTATCGGCAAGCCGGTCGGCCTGTGCGCGCGTACGGTCGAGCGCCGTCTGCAGTGCCTGCCGCTGTGCATCGAGCAGGTCGAACGTGCTGATCCCGCCCGCCGCGTAACGGTCGCCGGCAATCGTATTGCTGGCCGCCGCTTCCCGTGCCGCCGTGTCCCGAGCCTGCCATGCGGCAGCGTCGTGCTCGACCGCGCGCATCGCGTCGGCCACCTGCTGCAGCGCCTCGAGCACGGTTTCCCGGTAACTCGCGAACGCGGCGTCGTACGCCGCTTCGGCCGCGCGTTTCTTCGCGCGCAGTTCACCGCCGTGAAAGAGCGGCTGCGTGAGACCGAGACCGACATTCCATACATTGAGCCCGCTCACGATGTCCGCGATACGTGTGCGCTCCGAGCCGATCCCCGCCGAAACCGAAAAGCGCGGATACAGGTTCGCGGTGGCCACGCCGACGTTCGCGCTCGCCTGGTGCAGCACGGCTTCGGCGGCGCGGATGTCGGGCCGTTCGCGTGCGAGCGTCGACGGCAGCGCGACGGGCAGCGTGCGAGGCAGCGCGAGCGCATCCAGCGTGAGGTCGGGCAGCATCGCGTCGGCGGGCGGCGCGCCGAGCAGGATCGCGAGCCGGTGGCCGGACTGCGCGAGGCGGGTCGCGAGCGGCGGCAGCGACGCCTGCGTCTGCGCGAGCAACGCGCGCTGCGCATGCACATCGGCCTGCGATACGCCACCGGCAGCGAAACGCGCTTCGACGATGCGCAGCTGCCGCGTCTGCGCGTCGATCAGCTGCCGCGTGAGCGCGACCTGCTGCGCGAGCGACGCGCGCAGGATCGCGGTGGCGACGACGTTACCCGCGAGCGTCAGGCGCGCGGCGTCGAGCGTATAGGCCTGGTAGTCGACCTGCGCGCGCAGCGCCTCGAGCGCGCGCCGGTTGCCGCCGAACACGTCGAGCACGTACGACACGCTCACCGACGCGTCATAAAGCGTGAACGGCCCCGGGCTCGGCACGCTGGCCGGCAGGCCGAACGCGGTCGTGTCGACCTGCTCGCGCGTCGCGGACAGGCTCGCATCGACTTTCGGCAGCATCGTCGCGCCGGCTTCGGCCGCATGGTTCTGGCGCGCTTCGTCGAGCCGCGCGCGGGCTTCGGCAAGCGTCGGGCTGTTGCGCCACGCGGTATCGACGAGCCGGTTCAGCGGTTCGGAGCCGAACTGCGTCCACCAGTGCTGCGGAGTGTGTTCGGCCGATGCGAACGTCTGACCATCGCCTGTCGGGCCGGCGGCGGCCGTCGTCGCCGGCGGTTCGCCGCGCGTGTAGCGCTGCGTGGCGGGCGCATCCGGCGCGTGGAAATCCGGCCCGACCGCGCATCCGGCGACGAGCAGCGCGGCGACGGCCAGCGTGCAGCAGCGGGTGGCGTGGAGGGGGCGACGCGAAGCCGGCTTCATCGTGCGGCGCCTAGTCGAGCGTGCGCCGGTAGAAGCGCAACGCGATGCCCATCACGACGACGGTGAACAGCGCGACCGGCCACACGGATGGCCACAGGTCGTTCCAGCCGTTCCCTTTCAGCAGGATGCCGCGCACGAGGCGGTTGAAGTAGGTGAGCGGCAGCAGGTTGCCGATGAACTGCGCCCACTTCGGCATCCCGGCGAACGGGAACATGAAGCCCGACAGCAGGATGTTCGGCAGGAAGTAGAACACCGCGAGCTGCATCGCCTGCAACTGGTTCTGCGCGAGCGACGACAGCGTGATGCCGACGGTCAGGTTCGCGGCAATGAACAGCAGCGCGGACAGGTAGATCGCGAACGCACCGCCGACGAACGGCACCTCGAACACGAAGCGTGCGGCCGCGAGAATGATCGACACCTGGATCAGCCCGATCAGCACGTACGGGACGATCTTGCCCGTCATCACCTCGAGCGGCCGCACGGGCGTCGCGAGCAGGTTCTCCATCGTGCCGCGCTCGCGTTCGCGCGTGATCGCGAGGCCCGTCATCATCACCATCGTCATCGTCAGGATCACGCCCATCAGGCCCGGCACGACGTTGTACTGCGTGATGCCCTCGGGGTTGTAGAGCCGGTGCAGCACGACGTCGAAGGCGGCCGGCCGGCCGTTCAGGTGCGCGAGCGGGCCGGTCAGGTCCTTGTCCGCGACCGGCTGCACGAGGCCGGCGAGTGCGCCGATCGCCGACGCGGTCGCGACGGGATCGGTCGCGTCCGCCTCGACGAGCAGCGACGGACGTTCGCCGCGCAGCAGCCGGCGCGAGAAATCGGCCGGCACGTTCAATACGAACAGCACGTCGCCGCGTGCGAGCGCACGCTGGCCGGCCGCTTCGTCGGGCAGCGTCTCGACGATGTCGAAGTACGCGGAGTTGCGCATCGCGGCGACGAAGCTCCGCGCGAACGGGCTCGCGTCGGCGACGATCACCGCGGTCGGCAGGTGCTTCGGATCGGTGTTGATCGCGAAGCCGAACAGCGAGAGCTGGATGATCGGCACGCCGACGATCATCGCGAACGTCACGCGGTCGCGGCGCAGCTGCAGGAATTCCTTCAGCACGATGCTCCACCAGCGCGCGACCGAGAACGCATCGCGCAAGCGCGCCCACGCGTTCATGACGACGCTCCGCCGGGCGGCGCGGATGCGCGGCCCATCATGTAGATGAACACGTCCTCGAGGCCGGTGTCGATCGGCGCGACCTGCAGCGCGGCGGGCCCGCCGGCCTGCGCCGCGACCTGCGCGAGCGTCGCGTCGAGCCGCGCGCGATCGCGGCCGCTCACGTGCAGCGCCGAACCGAACACGACCGTCTGGTCGACGCCCGGCATCGTGCGCAGTCGCGCGGACAATTCGGCCAGGTGGCCGCCGGTGATCGCGCGGGTCGCGAGCCCCTGCGACGCGACGATCTCCGCCGACGTGCCCTGCGCGAGCAGCTCGCCGTACGCGATGTACGCGAGCTTGTGGCAGCGTTCGGCTTCGTCCATGTAGTGCGTGCTGACGAGCACCGAGATCCCCTGGGCGGCCAGCCGGTGCAGTTCTTCCCAGAAGTCGCGGCGCGCGGCCGGGTCGACGCCGGCCGTGGGCTCGTCGAGCAGCAGCAGGGCCGGCTCGTGCAGCATGCAGGCGGCCAGCGCGAGGCGCTGCTTCCAGCCGCCCGACAGCGCGCCCGTGAGCTGGTCGGCGCGGCTCGCGAGGCCGAGCCCGTCGAGTGCGCGCGCGACGGCCGCCTTGCGGTCGGGCATCCCGTACACGCGTGCGACGAAATCGAGGTTCTCGCGGATCGACAGGTCTTCCCAGTACGAGAAGCGCTGCGTCATGTAGCCGACGCGCCGCTTGATCTGCGCGCTGTCGCGCACGATGTCGTAGCCGAGACAGGTGCCGCTGCCCGAGTCGGGCGTGAGCAACCCGCACATCATCCGGATCGACGTGGTCTTGCCGCTGCCGTTCGGCCCAAGAAAGCCGAAGATCTCGCCGCGCGCGACGCGCAGCGACACGTCCTTCACGACATGCTTGTCGCCGAAACGCTTGTTCAGGCGAACGACATCGATCGCGTACGGGGTGGAGGGCGCGTTCACGGCACCCTCACGGCGACGGGCTGGCCCGGATGCAGCTTCGGCGCGTCGGCCACGGCCGGGCGCGCCTCGATCATGAACACGAGCTTGGTCCGGCTCTCGTTGCTGTAGATCACGGGCGGCGTGTATTCGGCCTCGCTCGACACGTAGGTGATGTGCGCGGGCACGTCGGCCGCACAGCCGTCGCAGTGGATCGCGACGGCGCGCCCCGGTGCGAGCGATGCGATGGCGGCCTCGGGCACGAAGAAGCGCACCTTCAGGTTTTGCGGCGGCAGCATCTGCACGACCGGATTGCCGGCCTGCACCCATTCGCCGACACGGTACAGCGTGTCGTACACGCGCCCGGCGGCGGGGGCGGCGACGCGCTTCTGGTCGAGCTTCCACTGCGCTTCGGCCACGGCCGCCTGCGCGGCGTCGACCTGCGCGGCCTGCGCGGTGACCTGCTGCGCGCGGCCCGGCAGGCGCGCGACGTCGACCTGTTTCTGCAGTTCGCGCATCTGCGCGGCGGTGGTTTGCGCGGACGTGCGCGAATCGTCGAGCTGCTGCTTCGACAGGCCGCCGGCCGCGTACTGGCGTTCGTCGCGCGCCAGTTGCGCGGCGGCCCGCGCGGCCTGCGCGGTGGCCTGGGCGAGCTGCGCCTGCGTGACCGCGATTTCCGGCGGGCGCTTGCCCGTCCGCAGGTCGGCAAGCTGCGCGCGGGCGGCCGCGAGCTGGTGCTGCGCCTGCAACAGCGCGGCGGTTTCGCTGACGGCCTCGAGCGAGAAGGCGGGCGCGCCGGCGGCGAGGGTCTGGCCGCGCGCGACCGCCAACTGCGTCAGCGTGCCCGATTGCGACGACGACAGGTACACGAATTCGCCTTCGACGTAGCCCTGGTAGGTCGTGCCGTTGTCGGCCGGGCGTCCGCAGCCGGCGAGCACGGCGATTGCGGCGATTGCGGCGACCGCGGCAACCGTCGCCAGCGGCAGTGCGCAGGGCGGCTTCATGACGGCCTCCGTGGCGAGCGGGCCCGTGTGCGACGCGCGGGGGCGGGCGGCTGCATTCCGGAACCGAGCAGCGCGCGGACGTGCCGGTGCAGCACGTCGCGGTCGATCGGCGGCATGCCGCGCGCGCTTTGCCACAGTTTCGCGGTCGCGAGCGGCAGCATCACCAGCGCGACGATCGAATGGAACAGGAACGCGGGTTCGAGCGCGGGGTTCAGCGTGCCGGCCTGCTGCGCGCCGCGGATGCGTTCGGCGAAGCGCCCGACATGATCGAGCGGAATGCGCCGGACCATCCGTTCGCGCAGCAGCCCGCCTTCGTGGACGATCTCGCGCAGCCAGATCGACGGCAGCCACGGCATGCGGTGCGTGACGTCGAAGAAGCGGTCGACGAGTTCGCCGACGAGCGCGAACGGATCGTCGTCGATCCGCGGCTCGGTCGGTCGCCACACGAACGCGATCGCCTGTGCGAGCCGTTCCTCGACGATCGCGTCGAGCAACCGCTCGCGATTCGTGAAGTAGTAGTGGACCATCGCCGACGTGACGCCTGCGGCGGCGGCGATCTGCGCGACGGTCGTCGCGGCGATGCCGCGCTCGGCGAACAGTTGCATCGCGACGTCGAGCATGTGGTCGCGCAGGTCGAAATCGTCGACCGACGGGCGGCGCCCGCGCGGCCTGGCGACGGTGGATTTCGCGTTCATGAAATCGACGCTAATTGATGAGTTAGTTAATTTCAAGGAAGGGTTTTCGACCGGGTTGATCGAGATCAGGCGAGCGTCGAACGGGGGCGCGGGCGGGCCGGGATGTGGCGCGGCGCGGTGCGGCAAGCGGGTAGCGGAGTGTAGGGAGCGGCTAATGCGGAAACGGCGAGGGAAAACCGGCGGGGAGCGGCGGGGCCCCGGAAGGGAAACGGCGGCGAACCCGGTCGTGCAGCGGGGGGCACGTGCGTCGACAACGGCACGCGCCCCGGCAAGCGCTTACTGATCGATCGGCGACGTCAGCGGCACGTGTTCGCCGGTCAGCCCGAACACGACGATCTGCGCGGGTTCGGTCGCGCTCGCGTTGCGCGACACCTGGTGGCGCGAGCCGGGCGCCTCGTACCAGCCTTCGCCGGCGCGGTAGCGGTGCAGCGGGCCGCCGTTCACCTGCGACAGCACTTCGCCTTTCGACACGACCGCGAACACCGAGCCGAGGTGCCGGTGGGCTTCCGACGCCTGGCCGGGCGCATAGTCGACGGTCGCGACGACCGCGAGCTTGCCGGGCGCTTCCGGCACGGCCTGCTGCATGATCGTGTGCACGTTGTCGCCGGTGTCGTGCGCATGGGCGGCGGCCGGCAGCAGCGCGGCCGCGAGCCATGCGCCGAGGGCGGCGCGACGGAGCGTGGCGTACGTCATCGTCGTCTCCTTACTCGGGCATCTTGCGGAACGCGATCGCGAAGCGGTTCCACGTGTTGATCGTCGCGATCAGCATCGACAGGTCGAACAGTTCCTCGTCGGTGAAATGCGGCTTCACGGCCTCCCAGACGGCGTCGGGCACGTGGTTGTCGGCCACCAGCGTCAGCGCCTCGGTCCATTCCAGCGCCGCGCGTTCGCGCTCGGTGAAGAACGGCGTTTCGCGCCACACGACGACGGTCGCGAGACGGCGGTCGGTTTCGCCGTCCTTGCGTGCGTCGGTCGTGTGCATGTCGACGCAGAACGCGCAGCCGTTGATCTGCGACGCGCGCAGGCGGACGAGTTCGGCGAGCGCCTTCTCGATCGAGCTTTTCGCGATGAAGTCCTCGGCGTTGCGCATCACCTTGATGGCGTTCGGGCTGGCGGTATAGAAGTTCAGGCGCGGTTGCATGGCAGGTCCTTTTTCGGTTGGAGCGCACGGTGGCGCGACAGGACCCACTTTAGGGCGCAAGCTGGCCTGCTTGAATGGCCAATTTCTGGAAAATTCAGGTAACCAGTGCCGGGCCGCCGATGCTGCCCGAACCCAGCAGGCCGGCGAGCTTCGCAAGCGCCGTGTCGATGCGCAGCGCGTCGATCCCGCCATAGCCGAACAGCAGCCCCGCACTGACCGGCACGCCGACGTGGAATGCCGAGATACCGTACAGGCCGATGTCCTGCGCGCGGGCGGCGCGGACGAGTGCCGCCTCGTCGAGCCCCGGCTTCAGGCGGGCGGCGAGGTGGATGCCGGCGGTCGGCACGATCGCGTCGAACCACGGCGCGAGTTCGCCGCGCAGATGCGCGATCAGCATCTTGCGACGCGCGTCGTAGTGCTTCTGCACGCGCTTCAGGTGCCGTGCGAAGTCGCCTTCGAGCATGAAGCGGGCGAGCGCCGCCTGCGTCAGCGTGCAGGTGTGCCAGTCGACGATCTGCTTCGCCTTGGCCAGCGCGCCGCGCAGCGCGCGCGGCGGAATCGCGTAGCCGATCCGCAGCTCCGGAAAGATCGTCTTCGAGAAAGTGCCGACATACGCGACGAGGCCCGTTCGGTCGAGGCTCTTCAGCGACTCCACCGGGCGGCCCTCGAAGCGGAACTCGCCGTCGTAATCGTCCTCGATGATGACGGCGCGGCGGCGCTGCGCCCATTCGAGCAGCGCGACGCGCCGGTCCAGCGTCATCGGCATCCCGAGCGGGAACTGATGCGACGGCGTCACGTAGACGAGGCGCGCGTCGTCGGGCAACCGTTCCGTGACCAGGCCGTGCGCGTCGACCGGCACGCCGATCACCGTCGCACCGAGCGACGCGAACGCGGCACGCGCGGGCGGATAGCCGGGATCCTCGACCGCGACCACATCGCCGGGCCGCACGACGACGCGGGCGATCAGGTCGAGCGCCTGTTGCGCGCCTTGCGTGACGAGCACGTCGTCCCAGCCGCACGCGACCGCGCGGCTGAACGCGACGTAACGCGCGATCGCCCCGCGCAGCTGCGGATCGCCGGCCGGGTCGTGGTACTGGGCGGGGCCGCGCATCTGCTGGCGCAGCGCGTGATGCAGGCAGCGCCGCCACGCGTCGAACGGGAACAGCGTCTTGTCGGTCACGCCGCCGCGGAAGTCGAAGCCGGGCGCATCGTGCTGTATGGGCATCGCGAGCGCGTCGGGCAGGTCGTTCCACAGCGCGCGGGCATCGACCGCGTCGACGCGCGGCGTGCCGTCGACGAGCGACGGTGCCGACATGGACGCGGCGTGCGGCACGCGCGCGAGGCCGTCGGCGACGAACGTGCCGTCGCCCGCGCGGGTATTCAGGTAGCCTTCGGCCACCAGGCGCTCGAACGCATCGAGCGTCGTCTTGCGCGAGACGCCGAGCTGTTTCGCGAGGTCGCGCGTCGACGGCAGCCGCGCGCCGCCGGCGAGGCGCCCGTCGACGATCGCGGTGCGCAGTTGCCGGAAGATCTGCCCCGTCAGGTCGTGACGGCCTTCGATGCGGATCGCGATGTCCATCGCAGTGGTTACCTCGATTGCCATAATTTCGAGTTGACCAGCATACCGGAAGCCGGGGGTGGCGGCATGGTGCGGGCTCCGTGACGGCGTGACGGAATGCCTGTACCGGCCGCCGGAGCGCAAGGAATCGCGCAGAGGCCGGCCGAACCGGCCGGGCGGGACACGCCCGTGACCGGCACGATCGGCACGACCGGCCCGCATCGCCCGATTGGACCTTGGCCCGCCGCTGCCTTACGATCCACGACAACCCCACACCGGAGCCACCCCATGCTGTCCGAAGACGAACTTGCGCTGCTCGACGCGATCCGCGCCACCGGCAGCCTGTCGCGGGCGGCCGCGCGGCTCGGCAAGGCGCCGTCGACGGTGTCGCACGCGGCGCGCCAGCTCGAAACGCGCTTCGACGCGCTGCTGTTCGACCGGCGCGGCTACCGGCTACAGCTCACGCCGGCCGGACAGCTGCTGACCGACGAGGCGGCGCGGCTGGCGCTGGACGTCGCGCGGCTGACGCAGCGCGTGCGGCAGGTCGCGAGCGGCTGGGAAGACCGGCTGTGGATCGTCAGCGACGAGGTGCTGGAGTTCGACACGCTGTTGCCCGTCGTCCACGCGTTCGATGCGCTCGATTCGGGCGTGTCGTTGCGTTTCACGCACGAAGTGCTCGGCGGTACCTGGGAAGCGCTGCGCGACGGCCGTGCGGACCTGGTGGTCGGCGCGACCAACGAGCCGCCGGCGATTCCCGGCTTCAAGTGGTTCGAGTTGGGGGCGATCGAGTGGGTGTTCGCGGTATCGCCGCGCCATCCGCTGGCCGCCGTGAGCGGCGCATTGACGCGAGATGCGATCGGCGCGCACCGGGCGGTCGTCGTCGCCGATTCGTCGCGGCGCGCGGCCGGCCGCGCGTATGGCCTGCTCGGCGGGCAGGCCGTGCTGGCGGTGCCGTCGATGCGCGCGAAGATCCTCGCGCAGCGCGACGGGCTGGGCGTCGGCTGGGTGCCGCGCCGGCGCGTGGCGTCGCTGCTCGCGCGCGGCGAACTCGTGGAAAGACAGACGGCCGATCCGCGCGAGCCGAACCGGCTGTATGTCGCGTGGCACGGCGACCGGGACGGCCGGGCGCTGCAATGGTGGCTCGAGCAATTGCGCGAACCGAGGCTCGCGCAGCGGCTGCTCGACGGGATCGACGTGGCCGGCTGACGCGGCGCGGAACAGCGCGACCGAACCCGCCCGCGCAAACACGTTCGACGATTTCGAACGTGTTCGTCGCGCCCGTCGTACGGCAAGGCCGGGCGCGGCGCGCATCCTGTGTCCACGGTCAACTCACCGGTTCACAGGAGAACATCATGCAACGCTTCGAAGGAAAGACGGTCCTCGTCACGGGCGGCAACAGCGGCATCGGGCTGGCGGCCGCCAGGGCATTCGCGGCCGAAGGCGCGCGGGTCATCATCACCGGGCGCGATGCGCAGACGCTCGAGGCCGCGCGGCAAACGCTCGGCGCGGATGCGCTCGCGATCCGCAACGAGGCCGGCAGCGTCGCGTCGGCCCGCGCGCTGGCCGATGCGATCGCGTCGGCGGGGGCGCGGCTCGACGCCGTGTTCATCAACGCGGGCGTCGCGAAACTCGCGCCGTTCGCCGACAGCGACGAGGCCATGTGGGATCTCGTGTTCAACACCAACGTGAAGGGCGCGTATTTCCAGATCCAGTCGCTGGTGCCGCTGCTGAACCGTGGCGCGTCGATCGTGATCAACGGCTCGATCAACGCGCACATCGGGATGCCCGGCTCGTCGGTATACGCGGCGAGCAAGGCGGCCGTCAATTCGTTCGCGAAGACGCTGTCGACGGAACTGCTGCCGCACGGCGTGCGCGTGAACGTCGTGAGCCCGGGGCCCGTGCAGACGCCGCTCTACGGCAAGCTCGGGTTCGACGCGGCCACGCTCGACGAGACGGCCGACAAGATCAAGGGCCTCGTTCCGATCGGCCGGTTCGGCACGCCGGACGAGATCGCGTCGACGGTGCTGCACCTCAGCGCGCCGGAATCCGCGTTCATCGTCGGCGCGGAGATCATCGCGTCGGGCGGGATGGGCTTGCTCTGATCGGCGAAGCCCCGGCGGGGCTGCAACCGCCCGGCGTTGCGCCGGGCGGACAGCCCTCGTTACCGGCGGACGGATTGCATCTATCGCGCCGCACAGGCGCCATGCCTGTCGCCGCCGGCTTCGAGCTGCGTCACCGTGAGCCCGGAGAACGTCGCGCGGCCGTGCTCGGCGAATACGGCGACGCGGTCCGCGTCGGGCGGCGGGAAGATCAGGTCGGTGAGCGCCACGCGGCCGCCGTTCGCGAACACTTCGACCGAGCCGCGATCGACGACGATCTCGAGCCGCAGCCGCCCGTGCTCGAGCGGCAGGTCCACGATGTGCTCGCCGCTGAACGTGCCGGCGAAATTCGCTTCGCCGGAGCGGGAGCGGTCGAGCGTCAGCGTGCGCTTCACGGTGTCGTACACGATCCGGGTGCCGACCGAGCCGTCCGCCGAGCGCCGGACGATCAGGCCGGCACGCGCCGCGTGCCGCGGCTCGAGCGTGACCGTGATGCGCTGGACGGCGCCGCGCGTCGCGGGCGACAGCGCGCGTGTCGCGGAGTCGACCGCGAGGTCGCCTTCGTGTACGGCGGGTCGCCCGTCCGCCCATGCGTCGAACGCGGCGGCCGGCGCGACGACGAGCGTCGGTTCGCCGTCGATCGTTTTCAGTGAGAGTTCACGCGGCAGGGTCATCGCGCCGCGCCACGGCGCGGTGGGCACTTTCGCCGCGTAATCCCAGTTGCTCATCCACGCGATCGCGACCGGCCGTGAGCCGGGCGCGCCCGAGAAGGTGCCGGCTGCGTAGAAATCCGCGCCATGGTCGACCCAGTGGAATTGCGCGGGATCGGAACCGGCGGGGGCGACGCGATCCGGCGTAAACGTGCGGCCGTCGAAGTGGCCGACGAAATACATCGCGCCCGAGCCGCCGGCGATCGACCACGGGTTGACGTTGACGATCATGACCCACCGTGTTTGTGCGGGGTCGCCGTCGAGCGGCAGCGGCACGAGGTCGGGCATTTCCCACAGCGCGCCGTCGTGCGGCACGCCCGGCCGCGTGAAATCGCTCAGGAAATTCCAGTGGATCAGGTCGTCCGAGCGATAGAGCTTCACGACGTGCGCGTCGGCGACGACCGTCGTCATCAGCCAGTAGCCGCCAGGCGCATACCACGACACTTTCGGATCGCGAAATTGCTTCGATTCCGGGTCGAGCGTCAGCACCGGATTGCGTGCGTAAGGTTGCCACGTCGTGCCGTGATCGAGGCTGTACGCGAGCGACTGCGCCTGAATGCCCGGCGCGTGGCCGGAGCCCGCCTTGTACACGCTCGTATAAAGCGCGACGAGCGGCGAGTGGCCGGGCGTGCCCAGGCCGGACGTATTGAGGGTGTCGGCGACGATCGAGCCGGAGAAGATTTCCTCCGTCGCGTTCGCGCGCATCGCGACCGGCTGCTCGCGCCAGTGGACGAGATCGGTGCTCGTCGCGTGGCCCCACGACATGTTGCCCCAGTCGTTGCCGAGCGGATTGTATTGGTAGAACAGGTGATAGCGTCCGTTGTCGTAGACGAGCCCGTTCGGATCGTTCATCCAGTTGCGCTGCGGCGTGTAATGGAGCGCGGGTCGCCATTGCGGGGTGCCGTCGTCAGCCGGCGCGTGGCAGGGCGCGGCAGCGACCTGAGTACAGGCCACGCAGGCGAGCAGCAACCGGGCGATCCGGGCGGAAAAGCGAAAAGACGTCGATATCATGCGGGGTGTCGTGCTTCGCCGTGCGAGGCGGGAAAGAAGGGCGCCTGCCGCTTTCGACGGCGGTGCGCGCAATGGATGGAAGGAAAAAAGTGGAGGCGCGCACGCGACACGCGCGATATGCGCCTCCCTAACCCCGTGCCTTTATCGATGATCGTTATTGTTGGTTATCCCGGCTTCACGGGTTGTGGCCGTCGCCCGTCGCGGGCAGGTTCGCCGGAATGTCGCCGTAGCCGCCGAGCCCGCCGCGGCCATACGTGCGATCGACCGCCGTCGACGTTCCGTTGATACCGACCTTCACCGTCGGCGCGAGCGTGCCGCCGCGACGCGGGCCGATCGCATCGATGAACGACTCGACGAGCCCGCCCGGCATCACGTAGTGCGAATACGACTGGAATTCGCGCGGGTTCTGGTTGGGATCCTGCGAATACGGTGCACCGGCCGGCGCGGAGAAGTCGGTCGGGTTGCCGAGCACGAGGCCGCTGCCGCCGTTCAGCGGCAGGAAGTCGCTGCGGATGCCGTTGCCGACGAAACCGTACACGCCGTCCGGGCCGTCGACGCCGGCCGCCATCGTCGTGCGGTGGCTGATCGTGAACAGGTAGTACTTGCCGTCCTTCAGGTAGATCTGCGGGCGCTCGGTCTGGTCGTCGACGCAGTTCGCCGACAGGATCGGCGGCAGGAACTTCCACTCGGTCAATTGCGGGTTCGTCGCGACCGCCAGGCCGACATTGGCCTTTTGATACACTGCGCCCGAATTCATCACCGCGTTGAGATCTTCCTTGTACGGATCGTTCGGCGCGTAGCCGAGATCGGCCTCGGTGCAGGTGCGTGCGCCGCGCTGGCCGCCCGTATTGCCTTCGAAGACCATGTAGGTCTTGCCCGGGTGCGCGGGATCGGTGAACACGAACGGATCGCGGAACGAGAAGTAGGTGTTCTGCTGGCCGGTCTGGTAGTAGTTGCCGTCCGGTTGCAGCAGCGCCTTGTGATCGCCGAAGCCGGTGAACCACACGTGCTTGTCGTCGGCGTGGATGTTGCCGTCGGCGCGCGTGATGATCGCCTGCGGCGGCGTGATGTCCGCGCCGCCGGGCGCCGAGCGGTTGAACGACGTCGCGGTGTAGTACAGGCTGACGTTGCTGCCGTTCGTGAGGCGCGCGGAGCCGGACCATTCGGCGTTGTTGGTCATCGGTGCGGTGCCGAATACCCTGGCGCTCGCGCCGTCCGGGAACAGGTGGCCGCCCCAGGTCCAGCCGCCGTTGGCGGGGCGCTGCGACGCGGGGATGCCCGCGCGGCGATAGAAGAAGCCGATGCGGGCGTGGACGTGACGGTCGTCGAACGTGTAGCCCGCGTGCGGATCGGCGGTGAGCGAGAAGATCACCTCCCAGCCCTTGTAGCTGAGCTGGTTCGCGCGCAGGTCGGCCAGCGGCCACGTGTCCCATACCCACACGTTCGAATTGATCAGCGGGAAATCCTGCGGGATGTCCGGCATCGTCAGCGCTTGCGGCAGCGAGTTCTTGTCGGCGCCGGCGGTGTGCGACTGCGCGACGATCTGGCGGATGTCCGCACGCGTCCAGCGCATCGTGAAGTTGCCTTCGGGATCGTAGGCCTGCTGCGTATGGGGCGTGGGCATGGGCGCGCCCGTGCCGCCGGACTGCGCGTGCGCGACGGACGCGAAGGCGGCAAGTGCGCCGCCAGCGAGGAGCAAACGTTTGGTCGTCGTCGGGCGGAAAAGGGGAAAGTATGTCATCTCGTCGTCGTTTCCAGGAAAGGTCAAAGTGAACGGCTGAGTGGGCATCGATGTCCAAACCGGTTTGGATGCTATTTCAAACCGGTTTGGAACGCAAAAGATATTTAATTGACGGTAATCGTTACCAATTGGAAATAATTACCCGGCCGGTGCATCCCTGTGTTCGGGCGGCCGGGCGGATCGGCGAATGCGAGGAGTGACGGTGAAGGTGAATCTGAAGGCGCTGTCGGACGCGCTCGGGCTGTCGCGGACGACGGTCAGCCGTGCGCTGAACGGCTACGACGACGTCAGCGAGGCGACGCGCGAACGCGTCGCGCGAGCTGCACGGGAAATGGGCTATGTGGCGGACCCGACCGCGCGCCGGCTGGCGACCGGTCGGGCCGACATGATCGGGATCGTTTATCCGTTCGGCGCGGGCGATCTCGGCGATCCGCGTTTCGGCGAGGTCGTCGCGGGCATCACCGAGCGGCTCGCGGAACGCAATCTCGATTTCATCATCGCGTCGGCGCGGCCGAACGCGGAACTGGACACCTATCGGCGCATCGTCGAAGGCAAACTCGTCGACGGCCTGATCGTCGCGCGAACGCTGGTCGACGATCCGCGCATCGCGTACCTGCAGGCGAGCGCGTTTCCGTACGTGGCCTACGGCCGGACCCGGATGGCCGAGCCGTACGCGTGGTTCGACTTCGACAACGAAGCGGGCGCGCGGGACGCGGTGCGCCGGCTGACGGGTTTCGGGCACCGGCGCATTGCGATGATCAGCGCGCCGCTTGCCCTGAATTTCGCCGCGCAGCGCCGTGCAGGCTATCTGTCGGCACTGCGCGAAGCCGGCATCGAGCCGGATCCGGCGCTGCTCGTCGAGTGCCCGTTCACGCACGACGGCGGGTTGCAGGCGGTGCGGGCGCTGCTCGCACGCGCCGAGCGGCCGACGGCGCTGCTGGTCGACAACAATATCGCGGGCGGCGGCGCGTTTCGGGCGCTCGTGGACAGCGGGCTGCGCCTGGGCGAGGACATGTCGCTGATCGTCTACGACGGCGTGCCGCCGGGCCTCGCGCACCCGTATCGCGTGACGGCGGTCGTGCAGCCGACCGGCCACGCATCGGGGCGCTCGCTCGCGGAACTGATGCTGCGCCTGCTGGGCGACGGCGTGCGCGAGCGCCGGCTCGAGGCGCCGGCAATCGAGGCGGGCGACACCGACGGTCCGTTGCGCGACCAGCCGGCGCGGTGAAGGCGAGGGGGCGCGAGTACCTGCGGGCACCGACGGATCGCGCCCCTCGAGAAAGGCCATGACGACGGCAGGGATGATTGCCCGACTACTAGACGACCGGTCTAATCCGCGACTATCATCCGTCCTCGTGAATGCGGCGACGTCCGTGGCGCATGCAAGCAAGGCGCGAAAAATGCCATCTCGCGCCGTGGTGCTGGTAGCGCGGCGAGACGCCGGCGTTTTATTTTCGAATGTTCTAGACGACTGGTCTAATAGGCGCATGCCGCATTCGGATACGCGGGTCGCACGATGACGCGTCACAGCTGACTAACGGACAGGCGGCGCGCCGCGCCGGCCGGTTTTCTGGATCATGCGGCCCCGTTTCCGTCAACTTTTCGAAGGAGTGTCCGATCATGAAGATTCTGGTTGTCCTGACCTCGCACGACACGCTCGGCGACACCGGCAAGAAGACCGGCTTCTGGCTCGAGGAACTGGCCGCGCCGTACTACGTGTTCAAGGATGCGGGCGTCGAGCTGACGCTCGTGTCGCCGAAGGGCGGCCAGCCGCCGCTCGACCCAAAAAGCAGCGATCCGGCCGCCCAGACCGACGCGACGCGCCGCTTCGAAGCCGATGCGGCGGCCAAGGCCGAACTGGCGTCGACGCGCAAGCTGGCCGACGTGTCCGTGGACGACTACGACGCCGTGTTCTACCCCGGCGGCCACGGCCCGCTGTGGGATCTCGCCGAGGATCTGCATTCGATCGGCCTGATCGAGCGCGCGCTGGCGGCCGGCAAGCCGATGGCGGCGGTCTGCCACGCGCCGGGCGTGCTGCGTCACGTGAAGAATCCGCAGACCGGCGAATCGGTCGTGCGCGGCAAGCGCGTGACGGGCTTCACCAACAGCGAGGAAGCGGCCGTCGAACTGACGGAAGTCGTGCCGTTCCTCGTCGAGGACATGCTGAAGACCAACGGCGCGCAATTCGAACGCAGCGCCGACTGGGCGCCGCATATCGTCACCGACGGGCTGCTGATCACGGGGCAGAACCCCGCGTCGTCGGCGCCCGCCGCCGAGGCGCTGCTCGCGCAACTCGGCCGCCGTTGAGCCGATGGCGCCGGCCGGGCCGGCGCCGCACCGTATCCGTCGCCGGGCGCAAGCCGTCCGGCGACGGCCCGAATCGTTCCGTCGTGCGCACCGCACGGCGCGTTTCCCGTCGTTTTGCAGAACCAAGCAAAGGAGCCGTGGATGTCTGCCCTGTTCGAACCGTTCAAACTCAAGGATGTCACGCTGCGCAACCGCATCGCGGTGCCGCCGATGTGCCAGTACGTCGCCGAGGACGGCGTCGTCAACGACTGGCATCACGTGCATCTGGCCGGCATCGCGCGCGGCGGCGCGGGCCTCGTGATCGCCGAGGCGACGGCCGTGTCGCCGGAAGGGCGCATCACGCCGGGTTGCGCGGGGCTGTGGACCGATGCGCAGGCCGCAGCGTTCGCGCCGTCGGTCGCGGCGATCAAGGCCGCCGGCGCGGTGCCCGGCATCCAGATCGCGCACGCGGGCCGCAAGGCGAGCGCGAATCGTCCGTGGGAAGGCGACGACCATATCGCCGACGGCGATCCGCGCGGCTGGCAGACCATCGCCCCGTCGGCCGTGCCGTTCGGCGCGCACCTGCCGAAAGTGCCGCGTGAAATGACGCACGACGACATCGCCCGCGTGCAGGCCGATTTCGTCGCATCGGCGAAGCGTGCGCGCGATCTCGGCTTCGAATGGCTCGAATTGCACTTTGCGCACGGTTATCTCGGCCAGAGTTTCTTCTCGGTGCATTCGAACCACCGCACCGACGAATATGGCGGCTCGGCCGAGAATCGCGGCCGCTTCCTCGTCGACACGCTCGCGGCCGTGCGCAAGGTCTGGCCCGAGCATCTGCCGCTGACCGCGCGCCTGGGCGTGATCGAATACGACGGCCGCGACGAAGAGACGCTCGCCGAGTCGATCGCGCTCACGCAGCGGATGAAGCGGGAAGGGCTCGACATGCTGAGCGTGTCGGTCGGCTTCTCGACGCCCGCCGCGCAGATTCCGTGGGGCCCGGCGTTCCTCGCGCCGATCGCCGAGCGCGTGCGCCGCGAGGCCGGGCTGCCGGTGTCGTCCGCATGGGGGATCGACACGCCGCAACTGGCGAACCGCGTGGTGGCGGAAGCGCAGCTCGATCTCGTGATGGTCGGGCGCGCGCACCTGGCCGATCCGCACTGGCCGTACTACGCGGCCAGGCAGCTCGGCGTCGAGCGTCCGTCGTGGACGCTGCCCGCGCCGTACGCGCACTGGCTCGAGCGCTACCGGATCGCGGACAAGGCGGCCTGAGCCGCCTTGACGACACGGCGCGCGCATCTTGCGCGTCGCCGATCCGGCGCCGATGGATAGAATGGCGGTTCGTGCAGGCCGGTTGCCTGCGCGAACCGCCATTTTTCATTTCGACAGAGGTGCCATGGGCGCACACGTCCCGTCGTCTCACGACTCCGCCGCACGGCCGCGCGCGCAGCAGGTTGCCCGCGTCGTGCTGTATGCGGCGCTGCTGGTGCTCGCGCTGTGGATCATCCGCGACTTCATTCCCGCCATCGCATGGGCCTGCGTGATCGCCATCGCGATGTGGCCGCTGCTCAAATGCTTCGAATCGCACCGGCTGTTCCGTGACCGGCCGACGCTGATCGCGACCGTCATCACGGCCGCGATCTCGCTGCTCGTCGTGCTGCCGATCGCGGTCGCGGCCGTCCAGGCGATCGGGCAGGCGCACGACCTGCGCGAGTGGCTGAAGTCGGTCCAGGACAGCGGCATTCCGTTGCCGGACGTCGTCAGCCGGCTGCCTTACGGTTCGGCTCAGATCACCGAATGGTGGCAGGCCAATCTCGGCCATCCGCTGCATGCGGCCAGCGCGATGCACGGCGTCAACAGCGAGAAATTCCTCGCGTTCGGGCGGCAGTTCGGCACGAAGCTCGCGCATGTGCTGCTCGAATTCGGCTTCATGCTCGTCACGCTGTTCGTGATCCTGCGCGCGGGCCACAAGCTGTCGGGCGCATTGCTGCAGGGCGCGCGGCGCGCGTTCGGGCACAACGGCGCGGAACTGATCGACCGGATGGTCAAGGCCGTGTACGGCACGGTGACGGGGCTCGTCGTCGTCGGGCTCGGCGAGGGTGCGCTGCTCGGCATCGCGTATGCGCTGGCCGGCGTCCCGCATGCGGCGCTGCTCGGCCTCGTCACGGCGATTGCCGCGATGCTGCCGTTCTGCGCGCCGATCGTGTTCTGCGGCGCGGCGCTCTGGCTGTTCGTGCAGGGTGCGACGGCGTGGGCCGTCATGGTGGCCGTGCTCGGTTTCGTCGTCGTGTTCGTCGCCGAGCATTTCGTGCGGCCGGTGCTGATCGGCAGCTCGGCGCGGCTGCCGTTCCTGCTGGTGCTGTTCGGCATCCTCGGCGGCGCCGAGACGTTCGGCCTGATCGGGCTGTTCGTCGGCCCCGCGCTGATGACGGTGCTGACGATGCTGTGGGCCGAGTGGATCGCGTGACGATGCGCGACGTTGTGCCGATTTGACGCATCGGCGCGGCAGATTCGATGCGCGTGCAAGCATGTGGGGGCTGCAACGACCGGGCTTGCGCGCGGGCATGACATGCAGGGATTCGTATAAAGATCTCTACATTTCTTTTCGATCCGGACCCAAAGGTCGAGTAGCATGGGGCTTTCGATCACGCCGGCATGGCGCAGCAGATTTTCCCAAGCATGCGATTGATTTCGATGGCCCGTCCCGCAGCGACGCTGTCCCTGGCCGCCAGCTGCCTGATGTTGCACGGCTGCGCGTGGTTCGACTCGTGGCTGCCATTTTCGTATTCACGCACGCCGCTCGCGCGGGCCGCCTCGCGGCACGGCGCGACGCGCGCCGATGTCGTCCGCGCGGCCGGCAACCCGCGCAGCGTCTGGATGGTCCGCAACGGCAGCGGCGTCTGCTACAACTACTTCATCGAGCACGGCAACGATCACCGTGAATATTTCGTCGTGTTCGACAGGGCCGGCATCGTCACGCAACACGGCTTCGATTCGTGCATGAACGCCGACCGCAAGGGCACGCTCCAGCCGGGCAAGGCCGCTTCCCGCTAGCGCGGCGGCCGTGCCCGCCCGCCGTCACGCGATCGTGTCGACCACGCCGCCGTCCACCCGCAACGCGGCGCCCGTCGTCGCCGAAGCCTGCGGCGAGCACACGTAGACCACCAGGTTCGCGACTTCCTCGGGCGTCGCCGGCCGCTGGATGATCGAGCTCGAACGGTGGTTGCGCACGAATTCCACGGCCACGTCTTCCACGCTGCGGCCGGTTTCGTCGGCCGTTTCCTTCAGCAGCGCCCGCACGCCGTCCGACATCGTCGGCCCCGGCAGCACCGAGTTGACGGTCACGTTGGTGCCGGCCGCGAGCTTCGCGAGGCCGCGTGCGATCGACAGCTGCGCGGTTTTCGTGAATCCGTAATGAATCATGTCGACCGGGATGTTCAGGCCCGATTCCGACGAAATGAACACGATGCGGCCGGCATTGCGTTCGATCATCCCCTTCAGGTAATGCCGCGCGAGCCGCACGCCGGACATCACGTTCATCTGGAAGTAATGTTCCCACTCGGCGTCGTCGATCTCGAAGAACGCCTTCAGGCCGTAGATGCCCGCATTGTTGACGAGGATGTCGGCCGCGGGCGTGTGCTGCGTGATGCGGGCGACACCCGCGGCATCGGAGAGATCGGCCGCGATGCCGTCGAAGCCCGCGTCGGGGACGGCCGCGCGCAGGTGCGCGAGCGCGGACTGCACCGACGCATCGCTGCGGCCGTTGACGACGACGCGCGCACCGGCGCGCGCGAGCCCTTCGGCAATCGCGAGCCCGATGCCGGCGGTGGAGGCGGTGACGACCGCGGTCTTGCCTTTCAGATCGATATGCATGAGCGTGACGGAAGAGGAGTGAACGAAAACCGCCGCGGGCGCCGCGGCGGACGGAATTCAAAGCTTAGGCGAAACGGCGCAATCCCGTATCGAAGCGTGGCGTTCCGGTTGCGCCGCGCCGCACAGTCTTGTACGGTGGGCGGTCGCCGTCCGAACCGGGAGCCCGCCGCGTGAGCCGTACCGCCAACCGATCCGTCGTACCGTCGCCGTTCTGGCGCGATGCCGCGCTGCCGTTCATCGAGGCGCGCACCGTCGACGACGGCCGCGCGATCTGCTACGCGAAGCACACGCACGACACGTTTTCGGTGGGCGCGATCGTCGGCGGCACGAGCACCTACGTGAACGGCGCGACGCACGAGCACGTCGGGCGCGGCGTGCTGGTGATCATCGATCCGGAACAGGTGCATGCGTGCAATCCGTACGGCCCGGACGCGTGGGCATACCGGATGGTCTATGTCGACGTGCCGTGGCTCGCGCGGCTGCAGCATTCGCTGGGCCGCGATCCGAACCGCGATTTTCACGGTTTTTCGCCGAAGTTGACGGAACGGCGCGACCTGTTCGCGCAATTTGGCGGCTTCTACCGGACGCTCGTCGCGCCCGGCATCGATCCGCTCGGCAAGGAGAGCGCGGCGGTCGAATTCTTCACGGCGCTGCACGGCGCGCTCGACCGCGAGCTGCCCGGCCCGCGCGCCGGGGACGACAACGCCAAGCTCGCGCGCGCGGCCGACTACATCGCCGCGCATTGCCGCGAGGGCGTCACGCTCGATGCGATCTGCGCGGCCGCCGATTTGTCGCGGTCGTACCTGATCCGCGCGTTCAACGCGCGCTACGGCATGACGCCGCATGCGTTCCTGATCGACCGCCGCGTGCAGTACGGCCGCACGGAGCTGCGCCGCGGCCGGCCGATCGCCGACGTCGCGCTCGACGCGGGCTTTGCCGACCAGGCGCATTTCCAGCGCGCGTTCCGGCGGATCGCGGCCGCGACGCCCGGCCAGTACCGCAGCGCGATGAGCTGAGCCACGAGTCGAGCCACGAGTTGAGCGGCGAGCCGGGCGGGGCGCGCCCTACACGTCCAGCAGAAACAGCGCGCTGCCCGCGAGCAGCAGCGCCATCAGCCGGTTGAATACGCGCATCCTCCGCGCGTTCGCGAGCCGGTGCCGCAGTGACGCGCCGGCATACCCCCAGCAAGCGATCGACGCGAAACAGATCACGAGATACAGCGCGGCGAACTGCCAGACCTGCGCGCGGTCGCCGTCGGCCGCGTATGCGCCCATCGCGGCCACGCACGCGAGCCACGCCTTCGGATTCAGCCACTGCATCGCCGCGCCGGACGCCGCCGACGGGCCGGCCACGTCCGGGTCGGCCGACAGCCGGCCGTCGTCGAGCGCGAGCCGCAGCGCCATGTACAGCAGGAACGCGATCCCCGACCACTGCGTGGCGGTCGTCAGCACGGGCCAGCGCGCGAGCGCCGCGTGCAGCCCGAGGCCGATCAGCAGGAACAGCGCGACGAAGCCGAGCGTCGCGCCGGCCGCATACCGCAGGCTTGCGCCGAGACCGTGGCGCGCGCCCGCGCTGAGCGCGACGATGTTGACGGGACCGGGTGTGATCGACGACGCCAGCGCGAACGCGGCCATCGAAACCAGCATGCTCATTGAGTGCCTCCATGCGAATGTCAAAGTCGCATCGAGACTAAAGAAGCCGCGCGTGCCGGTATTGAAGAAAACTGCCCTCGGCGGCGCTGTCTGGATTCAGGTAACGCCGAACCGGGCACGGCGCTCACCGGTGCTCGACAGTCGTTGGACGCAGGCGTTGCAACCGAAGGCATCGAGTCTCACGTCACGGACGAGCGGCCGCCGCGAGCGCGTCGAACGCGTCGGCTTCCGGAAGCCGCAGCCACGACTCCGGGCCCGCGTCGATTTCCTCGACCGTCAGCAGGCACGCATCGAGTTCGCGACGCAACCGGTCGTGATCGACCGACTGCCCGATGAACACGATTTCCTGCCGACAATCCCCCGCAGGCTCCTCCCATTTTTTCAGCACGCCATCGCGGCGATAGTCGTCGTGCGGCCAGTCCGACTGCGGGATGAATCGCCACCATCGCCCAACGTAACCCCACTGGAACGCGCCGCCCGTCTGCACGAGCATGGCGATCTCGGGATAGCGGTGCGCAGCCCAGACATAGCCCTTGCAGCGAAGCAGTCGGCCGTTGTCCCACGGACGACGCAGCCATGCGAGCAGGCGCGCCGGATGAAACGGCGCACGTTCGCGATAGGTCCACGACGCGATCCCGTACGCATCCGATTCCGAGGGGCGTTCGTCGATCTGCATGCGCTGCATCCATCCCGGCGATTCGACGAGCGCCGGCAGATCGAAGCGCCGGGTATCGAGCACGTCTGACGGGTCGACCTTGCCGTGCTGCATCGGCAGGATTCGCGCAGATGGATTCAGCGACGCAAGAATCGCGCGCAGCCGGTCGAAACCCGCGTGGCCGATCCGGTCGAGACGGCTCACGAGGATCACGTTCGCGTATTCGACTTGCTCGAGCAGCAGGTCCGACAGTTTGCGCGGCGGACCGGAATTGCCGTCGTTCGCGAGCGCCGCGTCGTGCGCGACCGGTTCGGCCGACGCGATCATGTCCTCGAACGTCTCGCCGTCGACTACCGTGACGAGCGTGTCCAGCCGTGCCAGCTCGCTCAGGCTGAAACCGTCCCGATCGAGAAACGCAAACGTCTCCGCGACCGGCATCGGCTCCGAGATGCCGGTCGACTCGATCAGCAGATAATCGAAGCGGCGCTGCCGCGCGAGCGTGCTGATCTGCGCCAGCAGATCGGCGCGCAGCGTGCAGCAGATGCAGCCGTTGCTCATCTCGACCAGTTCGTCCTCGCCTCGATGCAGCTCGACGTTGCGCCGCACGTCGTCGGCGTCGATGTTCACTTCGCTCATGTCGTTGACGATCACGGCGACCTTCAGTCCCGCGCGATTGCGCAGGATGTGGTTCAGCAACGTCGTTTTCCCGGCGCCGAGGAAGCCGGACAGCACGGTGACCGGAATCCTCGGGCCAGGGGCGGCCGGCGCGCCTTGCTTCCTCGGCGTCGTCATGCGCTCTGCCCGGACGCGCGATCCAGGTAGCCTTCGAACAGGTCGACCACGACGTAGCCGTCGTCGGCGGCGTCGCCCCACAGATCCTTCACGCGGAACTCGACATGGTAGGTCGGCTGACGGGCGGCGCCGGTGTCGCCGTGGCCGATCGCGTCCGGGAAGGGCCACGATTCGGTCGTCCGGTGCAGCACAACGCCTTCCTTGCCGCGAACGTAGCCCGGCGCGCGGATGTGCCCGCTGACGTATTCGTCGCGAACGACGACACGCTCGCCGACCTCGAACCGCGTCGAGTCGGGCGGTGCCGCCCGGCCGCCGGACGTCGGCGGGTTCGCGAGCCGGAAATGCGAACCGAGCGCGCGGTCGAGTTCATCCTGCGTGAGCACGCCGGTTTCGACGAGCAATGTCGCCGTCGCGATCACGTAGCGCTCGTAGTAGCGCGTGCCGACATGCTGGCGTACGTCGATGCGTTCGACCGCGTGACGTACCTCGTCGACGCTGAATTTTTTCAGTTGGTCCACGCCGACGAACATCAGGCTGTACGCGAGATGTTCCCAGTCTTCCTTGAAGACCGGCTTGTAGCCGAGACTGTTGATCGTGTGCGGCACCGGGCCGAAACCCTGGAATCCGCCGAGGTCGTGAAAGCCGTCCATATGTGATCTCCGAGATGAAGGTCGAGAGCGAAACGGGGGGAGTCAGCGCGCGCGCGGCAGCGCCACGCCGATCAGCACATCCTTCGTGACGAGCGTGCGCAGTTGTTCCTCGGTCATGTGCTCGCTGTCGGCCGGCCGTACGGGCAGCACGAGGTAGCGGCTTTCGGCGGTCGTATCCCAGACCTTCACGACGACGTCGTCGGGCAGGTCGGTGCCGAGCTCGCGCAGCACCGTGCGGCCCTCGCGGACGAGCCGCGCACGATATTCGAAGCCCTTGTACCACTCGGGCGGCAGCCCGAGCACCGGCCAGTTCGTGCATGAGCACAGGCTGCAGACGATCACGTTCTTCAGCGTGGGCGTGTCTTCGAGCGCGACGATGTACTCGCCCTGCGGGCCGGTGTAGCCGAACTGCGCGCACGCGGCCGTGCCGTCCTTCAGCAGCAGTTCGCGAAACGCCGGGTCGACCCACGCACGCGCGACGATGCGCGCGCCGTTGGCCGGATCCCAGGTCGTGGACATCAGCTCGGTCAGGCCTTCGATATAGCCGTCGGGGATCAGGTTCTTCTCTTTCATCACGCGAAACAGCGCCCAGGCACGTTCGCCGGGCGTCGAGGCTGTTTCCGCGGAAGGGGTCGCGCTCATCGTGGGGTTCCTTGTCGTGGTTCGGGTTGACCGCCGCCATCGCGTTGGTATTGCCGTGGCGGGGCGTGGACGCGTGGTGTCGGTCACGCTCGACGAGCAGGGTAAGAAGAGAAAAAGCGCGGTTCTTTGCCGGCACGGATCGGAAACTGTGCTGAGACGGCCCCGTGGCGCGGCATGGAGCCGATGCGCGCGGATGCACGGAGATGGGCGGCAATTGGCGGGGCGCCCGGCACGAAAACAGCGGCAGCGGCGCACGTTTTGCGACCGCTGCATGACATCGGAGGCGCAGGCCCGCCACAGCCAATTTCTTGTTCCGCCGGAAAACAGAACTGCGGATTTTGCCTTCCTATTCTCATCCTCAAGCGACGGCCGTTCGATGTCGCGAATCGCCGGCATCCCCGATGTAACGGCGGAACAACAGTCGGCCAGCATCCCGCGATTCCACCATCCGGCGACGGTTCCCGTTCGTCGTGCGTCGAGCGTGGCGGTGTCTGCGCAACCAGGTGAGGAGCATGATGGACAACGTCAACAGAATGAAACTGAAGCGAATCGCGCGCTGGATCGGTTCGTCGCTGATCGCCGTCGCATCGCATTACGCGGGCGCGGTCGAGGTCGATCCCGGCGACTATGAGCAGTATCCGGTCGGCGCGACGATCGGCGTGCTGTACTACAACTATTCCGCGACGAACGCCTACTACGCGAACGGCCACCGGACGTCGGATTTCGACCTGCAGTCGAATGTCGGCATCGCCCGCCTGCTGCATGTGTTCCAGCTCACTGACAGGCTCACGATCGATCCGCAGGTGTTGCTGCCGTTCGGTCATATCAGCAGCTTCGGCAACGCCGGCGCGCTTGGCAGTACGAACGGTGTCGGCGACGTGATCCTGACCGCACCGTTGAAATTCCGCCTGAACGAAGCGAAGGACGTCGCCGCCGCGACGGTCTACGTCTACGCGCCGACCGGGAGCTATGACCAGAACCGCGGTCTCAATCTCGGCGCCAACCGCTGGTCGCTCGATTTCCAGGCAGCCTACGTCAAGCACTTTTCGCCGCAGTGGGCACTCGATCTCGTCGGCGATGCGATCTGGTACGGCAATAACACGTCGTACGGCGCGAGCGGTGCGACGCTGCATCAGCGGATGAGCTACAGCGCACAGGCGATGGTGCGTTACATGCCCGATCCGGGCACGTCGCTCGGGATCGGCGTCACGCAGCTCTGGGGCGGTGAAACGAGCGTCGACGGCGCGGACAACAACGACGCGCTGCGCACGACGCGCCTGCGAATCACCGCGGCGAAGTTCGTGACGAAGGCCGACCAGGTGCAAATCCAGCTCGGCACCGACCTGAGCGTGCGCAACGGTCCGAAGAACAGTGTGCTCGCCGGCCTGCGTTACGCGCACATCTTCTGACCACCCGCATGCGCCGGATAAGGCCGGTGCATGTCGCTCCTTCCCCACGTCGATACCCCGACACCCGATTCCCTTTCCAGAGAGGTCATGCATGGAATCTGCCATCGACAAACACCTGGTCTGCCCGCGGACGCTGTCGCGCCGCGTCGCCGATGACTACCAGCCGCCGTTCCCGATGTACGTCGCCCGGGCCGCCGAAGACCTGAGCCAGGTCGTGATGGGCTATTTCGGCGTGCAATACGGCGGCGCCGACAAGCGCGCGGCGGCACTGGCCGCTTTGCGCGGGATCGTCGCCGATTTCGGTGCGCAGGACGGCCCGAACAACTTCGATCTGACGCAACACACCGACGACCAGGGTTACGAGAACCTGATCGCCGTCGGCTACTGGCGCGATCCGGCCGCGTATGCGCGCTGGATTGCGTCGCCTGCACTCGTCGAATGGTGGACCTCCGACGCACGCCTCGCGGACGGCATCGGCTACTTCCGGGAAATCGTCGCGCCGCGCGCCGAGCAGTTCGAGACGCTCTACGCGTTCACGAACGATTTCCCCGGCGTCGGCGCGATCATGGACGGCGTCAGCGGCGAGATCGAGGAGCACGGCTACTGGGGATCGATGCGCGACCGGTTCCCGATCTCGCAGACGGACTGGATGCGGGCGGACGGCGAGTTGCGCATCGTCGAGGGCGATCCGGCCCGCGGTGGCCGCGTGGTCGTGCTGGCGCACGACAACATCGCGCTGATTCGCTCCGGCCAGGACTGGCGCGCGGCCGAGCACGACGAGCGCCGACTGTATCTCGAGGAGATCGAGCCGACGCTGCGCAGCGGAATGGACTTCCTGCGCGACAACGGCACGGAGGTCGGCTGCTACAGCAACCGCTACGTGCGCTCGATCGATCTCGACGGCAACGTGCTCGACGAGAGCTACAACATCGGCCACTGGCGCTCGCTCGACCGCCTCGAGCGATGGGTCGAATCCCATCCGACGCACCTGCGGATCTTCGTCACCTTCTTCCGCGTCGTCACCGGGCTGTCGAAACTGCGGCTGTATCACGAGGTTTCCGTCTTCGACGCGAAGCATCAGGTCTACGAATACGTGAACTGCCATCCGCGCACCGGGATGATGCGCGACGCCGTCGCCATCGCCCGCTGAATCCCGCCGGCACCGCCGGGGCCGGCGGTGCCGCTTACCGAACTGGAGAACGTCGATGGCCATCAAACGCCCGACCCGCGAACAACTGTCCGATATGGCAGCCGGCTTCGGCTTTCATCTCGATTCCCGGCAACTCGCCGAATACGACGATGCCCTGCAGGCGAACTTCGACGCCTACGATGCGATCGACGCGCTGCCCGACTATCTGCCCGTCGTCGCGTATCCGCGCACGCCCGGCTACCGCCCGGAAGGCGACGAGAACCGTTACGGCGCGTGGGCGCGCAAGAGCACGATCCACGGCGCCGCCGACGGCAAGCTGCGCGGCAGGACGGTGGTCGTGAAAGACAACATCTGCGTCGCCGGCGTGCCGATGCGCAATGGCTCGACCACGTTCGAGGGCTACGTGCCCGATGTCGATGCGACCGTCGTCACGCGGGTGCTCGACGCCGGCGGCACGATCGCCGGCAAGTCGACCTGCGAGTACTACTGCTTTTCCGGCGGCTCGCACACGAGCGCGTCGGGGCCGGTGCACAATCCGCGCAAGGCAGGGCACTCGTCCGGCGGCTCGTCGTCGGGCAGCGGCGCGCTGGTCGCGAGCGGCGAGGTCGACATGGCGCTCGGCGGCGACCAGGGCGGCTCGGTGCGGATCCCGTCCGCCTATTGCGGCATCTACGGGATGAAGCCGACGCACGGGCTCGTGCCGTACACCGGCGCGATGCCGATCGAGGCAACCGTCGATCATCTGGGGCCGATGACGGGCAACGTGCTCGACAACGCGCTGCTGCTCGACGTGATCGCGGGCGACGACGGGCTCGATCCGCGCCAACGGACGTTGCCGCCGCGCGCCGACTATCTCGGCGCGATCCGCGACGGCATCGCGGGATTGCGGATCGGCATCCTGCGCGAGGCGTTCGGTCTCGCCAATTCGGAGAAGGTGGTCGACGAGGCCGTGCGGGCCGCCGCGCTCCGGTTGCGCAAGCTGGGCGCGCGCGTCGACGAAGTGTCGGTGCCGCTGCATGCGGCCGGCACCGCGATCTGGCTGCCGATTGCGGCCGAGGGCGCGACGCAGCAGATGATGAAGGGCAACAGCCATGGATTCAACTGGGGCGGCCTGTACGTGACCGGCATGATCGATCATCACGCGGGCTGGCGCGAGCGCGCCGACGAGTTGCCGGATACCGTGAAGGTGACGATGCTGCTGGGCGAATATTTCACGAGCCGGTATCGCGGGCGTTTCTACGCGAAGTGCCAGAACCTCGCGCGACGCTTGCGATCGGCTTACGACGCGGCGCTGCAGTCGTATGACGTATTGCTGATGCCGACCGTACCGATGCGCGCGTCGAAGCTGCCGGAACCCGGTTGCGCGATGTCCGAGTCGCTGACGCGGGCGTTCGAGATGCTCGCGAATACCGCACCGTTCGACGTGTCCGGGCATCCGGCAATGTCGCTGCCGTGCGGGGTAGCCGACGATCTGCCGATCGGGCTGCAACTGGTCGGGCGCCGTTTCGACGAGGCGACGCTCTACCGCGTTGCGTATGCGTATGAACAGTCGTCCGACTGGCGTCGGACGACGTGCGCATGACATGTCCGGAGCGGTAGCATGCCGCCGCCGCGCCGCGTACCGGTTCGACCGGCCACGCGGTGTACGCGGTCATCGATTGGACAATGCGCTTTTGAACGGGCACGCTGTCGGCTGCGTGTTTGCTAACCCATGTGGGGCACGACCATGACGATGCGTCCTCTCCCGCGCGCCGCACGCGGCGACGCGCCCGGTCCGGCGTCCGGCAGCCCGCTGGACGAACGGACGAACGCGGCCATCGAGGTGCCGATCGACGGCTCGGTCAGCCAGCGTATCGAATTCTGGCGCGAGACGATTCTGCGCCTGTTCGCGGACGTGCAGATCGCGGCCGTGCAGAAAGCCGATTTCTTCGGCCGAGTGCGGCAGCGCAAGTGCGAAAAGATGCGAATCTCGGAAATCCACGCGAGCGAGCAGGCCGTGATCCGGCGTTATCGCCAGGCGCGCAGCGAGTACGAGGACAAGTATTTCGGGGTCTTGATGCTCGAGGGCAGCCAGTCGGTCGAACAGGACGGCAAGATCGTCACGCTGCATCCCGGGGATTTCGCAATCTACGATGCGACACGGCCTCACCACCTGCAGTTCGGCCAGTCGTGGCGCGAGATCGTCGTCAGCATTCCCCGCGCGACGCTGAACCAGCTCGTCGTCGGGATGGAGCACCGCACGGCGTGCCCGACGCAAACCGGGGACGGCGTCGGCAGCGTCATGCGTGCGTTTCTCGAGCAGATGTCGTCGCAGATCCGCAGTGTGACCGAGGACGAGATGCGGCAGTTGTCGGATACCGCGATCACGCTGATCGCGATGACGCTCGGGGGCATGCAACGCAACGACCTCGCGCAATCGAGGATGAAGGCGTTGACACTGACGCGTGTGAAGCGGCATGTGCTCGAGCACCTGCACGATCCGGAGCTGAACCCGATGATGATCGAGCGCTCGATCGGGATTTCGTCGCGGTACATCAACAAGCTCTTCGAGGCCGAGGAGACGTCGCTGATGCGTCACGTGTGGAACCTGCGGCTCGAACGGTGCGCGCAGGATCTCGCGAATCCGCAATGCGCGTCGCTGCGCGTGTCCGACGTCGCATTGCGCTGGGGATTCAACGACATGTCGCATTTCAGTCGCGTGTTTCGCGAGCGGTTTGCGATGTCGCCGCGGGCGTGGCGCGAGCAGGGCGGCAAGCCGCGCGCGTAATGCGTCCCGCGCCGCGTTCGTGGCCGGCAAGCGCCGATCGGAGGCGGCCGGACGTCGACAGGCGCAGCCGCCGTCAGTGCAGCGCCCGCGGCGCGTGCGCCGGCCGCGAATCGGTGGAGTCGACCACGCCGGTTGCATCGGTTGCATCGGTTGCATCTCCCGCGCGCAGCGGTCCGCCCGCGCAGGGTTCCGTCGACACCGAGAAGCCGAACGTGTTGACGCCGCCCGAACACGCGACGAATACGCTGCCGCCATGCATCTCGGCGACGGCCTTGACGATCGACAGCCCGAGCCCGTGGTTCTCCTTGCTGTTCGCGCGGGCTTCCTCGAGCCGGTAGAAGCGTTCGAACACGTGCGAGCGTTGCACCGGATCGATCGGCTCGCCGGGGTTCGACACGGCCATCTCGACGAGCGTGTCGCGGCGCGTGATCGTCACGTGCAACGTCGCGCCGGGCGCGGAATGCTGGATCGCATTGATCAGCAGGTTCGTCATCGCGCGACGGAACAGCGACGGATCGACGGCCGCGCGCGCGTCGCCGTGCAGTTCGGCGTGCAACTGCGCCTCGTCGAGCGGGATCTCGAGGAAATCGAGCATGCGCCGCACCTCGTCGGCGAGCGACACGTCCTTCAGGTCGGTCGCCCGTTCGCCGCGGTCGCTGCGCGACAGGAACAGCATGTCGTTGATGATCACGCGCAGCCGTTCGAATTCCTCGAGGTTCGACTGCAGCGTCTGCCGCATCCGCTCGACCGTGCGGTCGCGGCTGGTCAGCGCGACCTGGGTCTGGCCGATCAGGATGCTGATCGGCGTGCGCAGTTCGTGCGCGACGTCCGCGTTGAACGCCTCGAGCCGCGCGTAGGTCTGCTGGATGCGATCGAGCGCGCCGTTGAACGACGTGGCGAGGTCGCGCAGCTCGGCCGGCAGCGCGTCGGTGTGCAGCCGCTGGCGGCGGTTCGCGAGGCTGATGGCCGATGCATCCTGCGACAGCCGGTCGAGCGGCGCGAGCCCGAAGCGGGCCACCGCGCGGCTCAGCAGCAGCGTGATGATCGTCGCGATCGCGATCAGCCCGGCGAGCGTCCAGCCGAAGCGGCGCAGCATCCGCTGCGTGCGCTCGCACGAGCTGGCAACGATCAGCCTCAGTGTCGGCCGCTCGCCGTTGCCGGCCACCGTGACGGTCTTGGTCATCACGTCGTAGCTGCTGTCATTCAGCGCGTAGCGCTGGAATGCGCCGAACGGCGCGCCGACGGGCACGCCGTCGACGGGCTTGCCGAACCGGAAATCCGGATTCGTGCTGTCGACCTGGTAGCGCGTCGAGCCGTCGGGCGGTTCGAGATCGGCGAGCTTTTCCTGCATGAGGCGCCCGCGTTCGGACGTGAGCGCGTGCGACACGATCATCTCGGCGACCTTGGTGCGCGTATCGAGCGTCGCGCGCAGCTCGGCGAACAGCTGGCGCTCCATCATCACGAACAGCCCGCAGCCCACCAGCGTGAACACGAGCAGCGACACGATGCCGAACATCGCCGACAGCCGCAGGACGATCGAGCGTTTCATGCCGGCCTCTCGGTATCGCCGTCCTCGCGCGCCTCGAGCACGTAGCCCATGCCGCGGATCGTGTGCAGCAGCTTGTCCGCGAACGGGCCGTCGAGCTTCGCGCGCAGCCGCTTGATCGCCGTCTCGACGACGTTCGCGTTGCTGTCGAAGTTTACGTCCCACACGAGTTCGGCGATGGTCGTCTTCGACAGCACCTCGCCGCTGCGCCGCGCGAGCACGCCGAGCAGCTGGAATTCCTGCGCGGTCAGGTCGAGCCGCGTGCCGTCGCGGGTCGCGCGGCGGCCGATCAGGTCGACCCGCAGGTCGCCGATCGAGATCAGCGTCGATTCCTGCACGCGCGCGCGGCGCGTCAGCGCGCGCAGCCGTTCGATCAGCTCGAGGAACGAGAACGGCTTGGTCAGGTAGTCGTCGGCGCCGCCGCGCAAGCCCCGCACGCGGTCGTCGACGCGGTCGCGCGCGGTCAGCATGATGACGGGCGTCTGCTTCTGTGCGCGCAACGCACGCAGCACGCCGAAGCCGTCGAGCTTCGGCAGCATCACGTCGAGCACGACCACGTCGTAGTCGAATTCGACGGCTTTCCACGCGCCGTCCTCGCCGTCGAGCGCGGTATCGACGACCCAGCCTTCCTCGGTCAGGCCGCTCTTCAGGTACTCGACGACTTTCGGTTCGTCTTCGACGATCAGGACTTTCATGTTCGAATCCGTTGTCCGCGTAATCCGGTTAAGGGCCCGGGGGCGCTGGCGCCGGTGCCGGGGCTGCGGCGACCTCGGCCGGCGCCGGGCCGCTTGCCGCCTGGCCGTCCCAGCCGCCGCCGAGTGCCTTCGCGAGAAACACGACGAGCGCCGCGCGCTGGCCCTGGATCTGCACGGCCTGCCGTTCGCTCGTCAGCAACTGCTGCTCGGCCGTCAGCACGTCGATGAACGGCGTCAGGCCGCCCGCGTAGCGATCCTGCGCGAGCGACACGAGCTTGCGCGCGTCGTCGACGGCCGCGGAGGCCTGCTGCGCGGCCTCCGCGAGCACCGACAACCCGGTGACCGCATTCTGCACCTCCTGGAACGCGGTGAGCACGGTCTGCCGGTAATTGGCCTGCGCGGCGACATAGCCGGCCTGCGCGAAATCGACGCCGGCCTTCAGTTTGCCGCCTTCGAACAGCGGCTGGCTGAGCGACCCGCCGACCGACCACAGCAATGCCGGGACGGTGAACAGGCCGGCGAAGCGCGTCGCGTCCCAGCCGATGTCGGGCGACAGCGAGATGCGCGGGAAATACGCGGCGCGCGCGACGCCGATCTGCGCATTCGCGGCGGCCATCGCGCGCTCGGCCGACGCGACGTCGGGGCGCCGCTGCAGCACGTCGCTCGGCAGGCCGGTCGGCAGCGCGGGCGAATTGATCGGCACGACGCGCGGCGCGATCGAGAAGGTGGGGGCCGGCGTGCCGACCAGCGTCGCGATCGCGGTTTCGACCTGCACGCGCTGCTGGAGCAGCAGCTGCGCCTGGGTGCGCGTCGCGTCGAGCTGCGCGCGCTGCTGCAGCAGGTCGAGGCCCGACACCGCGCCGAGGTCGTGCCGCGCGCTCACGTAGTCGAGCGCCTTCTGCTGCAGGTCGATCGAGCGCTTGACGACGTCGATCTCGGTGTCGAATTCGCGCAGCGCGAAATAGCTCGACGCGAGATCGGCGGTCAGCACCAGGCGCGCGTTCGCGAAATCGTCGCGCGCCTGTTCGGTGGTGGCCTGCGCCGATTCGACGCTGCGCCGCACGCGGCCGAACAGGTCGAGCTCGTAGCTGACGCTCGCGCCGACCTGGACGTCGTTCTGCACGGTCGACGCGCTCTGCGTCGCGTAGTTGGTCTGCGGCCGGTCGGCCGAGATCTTGAAGCGCTGGCCGCTCGCGGTCAGGCCGACGGCCGGATACTGCGCCGAGGCGACCGACGCGAGTGTCGCCTTCGCCTGGTCGTAGCGCGCGGCGACGGCCTTCAGGTTCTGGTTGTTGCGCAGCGCTTCGGCTTCCAGCGCATCGAGCTGCGGATCGCCGAACGCGGTCCACCATGCCGGGTCGAGCGGCGCGCGGGCCGGCGCGGCCGGGTGCCAGTACGCATCGGCCGG
>NZ_LDVA01000283.1:0-28788 GCF_050768715.1 Burkholderia sp. ZZQ-2
CCCGCCGCGCGATGCCGCCGGCATCGGTCCAGTCGGCGTCCAGGCCGGCCGCGTGCGCGAGGGTCGAGATCGAAACGTTGGTCGTCATGATCGGCTCTGCCCGTTCGCGCGATGATGCCGCGCATCGTGATTGACCGCACCGTCCCGCCACGCGATGCACGCGCGTGGCGGCAGCTTCAGGTCGGTCAGCCGGTCGCGGGCGCGCGGCGGCGTCTCGAACACGATCTTGCCGACCGGCAGTTCGGGCAGTGCCGCGTCGAGCGAGCCGAGATTCAGCGCGATCGACAGCGTGCTGCCGTCGCCGAGGCGCCAGCGCGCGACGAGCGCCGCAGGCTCGCCGTCGCCCGCGAGCAGGTCGACGCCGAGCGCCCGCGCACCCGGCAGATGCGGCGTCACGAGCACCGCGCGCACCGTCAGCGCGCTGCGGTAGAAGCGCTGCCACGCGGCCGCATCGGGCCAGTTGTCGTCCGGCGGATGGTGCGACGACGAACGGACGAACGTCGCGATGTCGTTCGGGTCGGGAATCAGGTCGCGATGCGCGGGATCGGCGAACGCGGGAAACGCCGCGAATTCGCGGCGCCGGCCTTCGCGCACCGCGTCGGCGAGCGCGCCGCGATAGTCGGTGAAGAACTGGAACGGCTGCGTGCTGCCGTCTTCCTCGCCCATGAACAGCAGCGGGATCGGCGGCGCGAGCAGCATCAGCGCGGTGGCCGCGCGCACCGCGTCGTCGTTCGCGAGCGCGCGCAGCCGCTCGCCGAACGCGCGGTTGCCGATCTGGTCGTGGTTCTGCAGGAACGTGACGAACGCGGTGGGGGGAAGATGCGCGCTCGGCTCGCCGCGCGCGGCGCCGTCGTGCAGCGGCGACGGTTCGCCCTGGTACGCGAAACCTTCGCCGAGCGTGCGCGCGAAATGGCGCAGCGGCGCGTCGGCGTACGCGCGGTAGTAGCCGTCGCGCTCGCCGGTCAGCAGCACGTGCGCGCTGTTGTGGAAGTCGTCGTTCCACTGCGCGTCGAAACCGCCGGGGCCGAGCAGGCTTGCCGTGTTGCGTTCGTTCTCGAGCACGAGATGAAGGTGGCGTGTGTCGCCCGCAACCGCCCGCACGCGGCGCGCGAGTTCGCGCAGCCACGCGTCGTCGCCGATCGCGTGCGCGGCGTCGATGCGCAGCCCGTCGAAACGGAATTCGTCGAGCCAGTACAGCGCGTTCTCGATGAAGAACGCGCTCGTCTGCGGATGCGAAAAATCGATCGCGGGCCCCCACGCGGTCCGCCGGTCGTCGCGGAAGAAGGCGGGCGCGTAGCGCGGCAGCAGGTTGCCTTCGGGGCCGAAGTGGTTGTACACGACGTCGAGGAACACCTGCAGCCCGAGCCCGTGCGCGGTGTCGACGAGCGCCTTCAGTTCCTCGGGCCGCCCGTACGACGCATCGGGCGCGAACGGCAGCACGCCGTCGTAGCCCCAGTTGCGCGAACCGGGGAACGCGTTGACGGGCATCAGCTCGACGGCGGTCACGCCGAGCGCGGCAATGGCCGGCAGCCGCCGTTCGACGCTCGCGTAGCCGCCGCATGCGCCGACGTGCAACTCGTACAGCACCGTCTCGTGCCACGGCCGGCCGCGCCATGCGCCGTCGCGCCAGCGATACGACGCCGGATCGACGACCTGGCTCGGGCCGTCCACGCCGCCGGGCTGGAAGCGCGACGCCGGGTCGGGCACGGTGAAACCGTCGTCGAGGCGGTAGCGATACAGCGCGCCGGGGCCGCACGGCGCGACCGTCTCGAACCAGCCGTCGCCGACGGGTGTCATCGGGATCGTGTGTTCGCTGTCGTCGTGCAGTTCGACGGCGGCCGTGCGGCTGGCGGGCGCCCAAAACCGGAAGCGCGTGTGTTCGGCGTCGACGCAGGTCGCGCCGAACGACGATTCGAACGCGTGCGTGCCGGTTGGACGGTCGGAACGGGATGTCATGGCGGTCCTCAGGAGGGCGGGTCGGGCGGCACGGCGGCCACCGCGATCGCGGCTGCATGCGCGGCGACGTCGAGCCCGTCGGCCGGCCAGTTGCGCGGGCCGGCGTCCGGCGTGGCCGTGTCGACCAGCACGCGGTATTCGAGCACCGGCGCGGGCGGCGCGAACACGATCGTCTCGGACGACGCGTTCAGCATCACCAGCAGCGCCTCGGTGCGCCCGGTGCGGCCCGTGCCGACACGCCGCATCGTCAGCGCGCGGCGTTCGCGGTCCTGCCACGCGGGCACGGTCATCGCGGCGCCGCGCTCGTCGAACCAGTCGATCTCGGCCATGCCCGGTGCGGCGTCGCGGTCGCCCGACGGATAACCCGGCGCGGACATCACCGGATACATGCGCCGCAGCGCGGCGAGCCGCGACACGAAGCGCATCAGCGTCACGGCTTCGTCACCGTGAGCGAGGTCCCAGTCGAGCCACGACAGCTCGTTATCCTGGCAATACGCGTTGTTGTTGCCGTGCTGCGTGCGGCCGAACTCGTCGCCGGCCACCAGCATCGGCGTGCCGAGCGCGGTGAACAGCGTCGCGAGCATCGAGCGCGCGACGCGCGCGCGCACCGCGCGGATCGCGGCATCGTCGGTGGGCCCTTCGGCGCCCCAGTTCGCGCTGCAGTTGTCGTCGCGGCCGTCGCGGTTGTCCTCGCCGTTCGCTTCGTTGTGTTTCGCCGAATACGAGACGAGATCGGCGAGCGTGAAGCCGTCGTGCGCGGTGACGAAATTGACCGATGCCCACGTATGGCGCCGCTGGTGGTTGAACAGGTCGGCCGACCCGGCGAGCCGCGCGGCGAGCTCCGGCCGCTGGCCCGCGTCGCCGCGCCAGAAGCGCCGCACGGTGTCGCGAAAGCGGTCGTTCCACTCGGCGAAGCCGGGCGGGTGGCGGCCGAGCTGGTAGCCGCCGGGGCCGAGGTCCCACGGCTCGGTGATCAGCTTGCGCTGCGCGAGCACCGGGTCCTGCCGCAGCGCGTCGAAGAAGCCCGCGCCGGGATCGAAGCCGTGCGCCTCGCGCCCGAGCGTCACGCCGAGGTCGAAGCGGAAGCCGTCGACGTTGAACGCGGTGGCCCAGTAGCGCAGCGAATCCATCACCATCTGCACCACGCGCGGATGCGACAGGTTCAGCGTGTTGCCGCAGCCCGTCTCGTCGACATGAAAGCGCTGGTCGCCCGGCACGAGCCGGTAGTAGCTCGCGTTGTCGAGGCCGCGCCACGACAGCGTCGGGCCGAGCTCGTTGCCCTCGCACGTGTGGTTGTAGACGACGTCGAGCACGACCTCGATGCCGGCCGCATGCAGCTGCCGGATCGCGATGCGCATCTCGTCGAGCCGCCGCGTCGCGAGATACGCGGGCTCCGGCGCGAAGAACGCGGCCGTGTCGTAGCCCCAGTAGTTGCGCAGCCCGCGGTTCACGAGCGCGCGCTGCTGCAGGAACGCGTGGACGGGCAGCAGCTCGACCGTCGTCACGCCGATCGACAGCAGGTGGTCGATGAACGCGGGATGCGCGAACGCCGAGAACGTGCCGCGTTCGGGCGGGCGCAACCCGGCGCGGCGCATCGACGTGCCGCGCACGTGGGTCTCGTAGATCACCGTGTTGCGCCACGACACGCGCGGGCGCCGGTCGGTGCTCCAGTCGAACGCCTCGTCGACCACCACGCACTTCGGCATCGCGGGCGCCGAATCGCGGCGGTCCATCGACAGGTCCGCGCGATTCGAATGGACGCGATAGCCGAACAGCGCGTCCGACCAGCGGAACTGGCCGACCAGCTTGCGCGCGTACGGGTCGAGCAGCAGCTTGGTGGAATTGAAGCGATGGCCGTGCTGCGGCTGGTACGGGCCGTCCGCGCGAAACCCGTACACGGTGCCCGGATGCGCGTTGGGCAGGTAGCCGTGCCACACCTCGTCGGTGCATTCGGGCAGGTCGAGGCGCGCGAGCTCCTTGCGGCCGGTCGGATCGAACACGCACAGCTGGATGCGCTGCGCGTGCGCGGAAAACACCGCGAAATTGGTTCCGAGGCCGTCCCAGGTCGCGCCGAGCGGATAGCTGCGGCCGGATTCGAGACGGGCGGGCAGGGCGGTCGGCATGGGGCGGATCTCCGTGTCGAGGGCGCGGGTAATCAGGCGGGGGTCAGCCACAGTGTCGCGAGCGGCGGAAGGCGCAGCAGTGCCGACCACGCCTCGCCGTGCGCGGGCACGGCCTCGGCCCACACGGCGCCGTCGTTGCCGGCGTTGGTGCCGCCGTACGGGGCGGCATCGGTGTTCAGCAGTTCGCGCCACTGTCCGGGGGCGGGCAGGCCGATGCGGTAGGCCGCGCGCGGCACCGGCGTGAAGTTGCAGACGGCGACCACGAGGTGCCCGGCGTCGTCGCGGCGCGCGAACGCGAACACGCTGTTGTCGCGGTCGTCGCCGATCAGCCAGGAGAAGCCGGCCGCGTGGCAGTCAAGCGCATGCAATGCCGGTTCCGCCGCGTACGTGCGGTTCAGGTCGCGCACGAGCCGCTGCACGCCGCGATGCGCGGGCGCGTCGAGCAGGTCCCAGTGCGGCGTCGCGTCGTGCGCGAACTCGGCCCACTGCGCGAATTCGCTGCCCATGAACAGCAGTTTCTTGCCGGGGTGCGCCCACATGAAGCCGAAGTACGCGCGCAGCGTCGCGAGCCGCTGCCACGCGTCGCCCGGCATCTTCGCGACGAGCGAGCCCTTGCCGTGCACGACCTCGTCGTGCGACAGCGGCAGCACGAAGCGCTCGGAGAACGCGTAGACGAGCCCGAACGTCATCCGGTCGTGGTGATAGCGGCGGTGCACCGGGTCTTCGCGCAGGTACGCGAGCGTGTCGTGCATCCACCCCATGTTCCACTTGAAGTCGAAGCCGAGCCCGCCGTCGCCGGTCGGCGCGGTGACGCCCGGCCACGCGGTCGATTCCTCCGCGACGGTGACGACGCCGGCCGGCGCGGCCGCACCGTGCAGCGTGTCGTTCAGCATGCGCAGGAACGCGACCGATTCGAGGTTCTCGCGGCCGCCGTGCACGTTCGGCACCCATTCGCCTTCCTTGCGCGAATAGTCGCGGTACAGCATCGACGCGACCGCGTCGACGCGGATGCCGTCGACGTGATACCGGCGCGCCCACGCGAGCGCCGACGCGGCGAGGAACGCGCCGACCTCCGTACGCCCGACGTTGAACACGCAGGTGTGCCAGTCGGGGTGCAAGCCTTCGCGCGGGTCGGCGTGCTCGTACAGCGCCGTGCCGTCGAACTGCGCCAGGCCATGCGGATCGTCGGGGAAATGCGCGGGAACCCAGTCGACGAGCACGCCGATGCCGGCCGCATGCGCGCGGTCGACGAAGCGCGCGAAGCCGTCGACCGGCCCGAAGCGCGCGGACGGCGCGAACTGCGCGAGCGGCTGGTAGCCCCACGACCCGCCGAACGGGTACTCGGCGATCGGCATGAACTCGATGTGCGTGAAGCCCATGCCCCGCGCGTATGGAATCAGCCGCTCGGCGAGTTCGTCCCACGTCGCGCTGCGGTTCATCTCGTCGGGCACGCGTTGCCACGATTCCGGGTGCACCTCGTAGATCGACCACGGCACGCGGTAGCGGTCGGCACGCGGCCGCGCGTGCATCCAGCCCTCGTCGTGCCACGCGAACGCGTCGAGCGCGGCGACGTCGGCGACGACCGACGCCGTGCGCGGCGGCGCCTCGGTCGCGCGCGCGCAGGGGTCGGCCTTGTGCGGCAGCACGCGCCCGTCGGCCGCGCGCAGCTCGTACTTGTAGCACTCGCCCGCGCCGATGCCCGGCACGAACAGCTCCCACACGCCCGACGGCTGCCGCAGCCGCATCGGATGGCGGCGGCCGTCCCATGCGTTGAAATCGCCGACCACCGACACGCGCTGCGCGTTCGGCGCCCAGACCGCGAAGCGCACGCCGTCGGTGTCGTCGATGCGCAGCGGCGTCGCGCCGAGGCAGTCGAGCACCGCGGCCGGGTCGCCGGCCGACAGGCGCGCGAGCGTCGCGTCGTCGAGCAGCGTGCCGAACGCGTACGCATCGTCGATCACCTGCCGCGCGTCCGGCCAGTCGACCGCGAGCAGGTAGTGCGGGGCGCCGCCGTTGCGCGCGATCGTTCCCGCGAAGCAGCCGGCGCGATCGACGCAGTCGAGGGTGCCGAGTTCGTCGCCGTCGGGCGACAGCACGTGCACGCCGGTCGCGCCGGGCAGCAGCGCGCGCACGACGGTCCGGCCGGTCTGCCCGTGCGGGCCGAGGCACGCGAACGGATCGGGATGACGCCCGGCGAGCAGCGCGTCGATGTCGGACCGTTCGAACAGCGTATCGGTCATCGCGTGCCTCCGTCGTTGGATGCGCCGCCGTCGTCGAGCAGCCGTTCGACCAGCGCCGCGAGCCCGCCGACCGGCACGCTCAGCCAGTCGGGGCGGTTCGCCGCTTCGTAGCACAGCTCGTACGACGCCTTGTCGATCAGGAACAGCGCGAGCAGGCGGTCGGCGTAGCGCGGATCGACGAAGCGTGCGGGCGCGAGGTCGGCAGCCGCGCGATAGCAGTCGACGAAACGGTCGGCGGCGGCCTGCCCGAAGCGGTCGAACAGCGCACGCTTGCGGCCGGCCGCCTGCGGCGGCGCCTTCTCGATCGCGAATTGCGCGGTCGCGCTCACATACGACAGCGAGCGCAGCAGGCCCGCCACGTCGCGCAGCGGATGCGACTTCGCGCGGCGGCGCTCGAGCGGGCGCGCCGGCTCGCCTTCGAAGTCGATCAGCAGCGCGTCGCCCTGCACGTCGAGCACCTGCCCCAGATGGAAGTCGCCGTGAATCCGCATGCATTGCGCGTCGAGCGTGCGCGGCACGAGCGCGCCGAGGGCCCGCACGGCCGCGTCGCGCGATGCGAGCAGCGTGTCGGCCGCCGCGCGCATCGCGGGATCGAGCGCCTCGAGCCGCGTGTGCAGCACGTCGAGCGCCTGCTCGAACGACGCGATCGCGTCCGCGCACCAGCCGTCGACATGGCCGGGCGTCGCCCGCTCCGGCGCGAACGCGGGGTCGTCGGACGGCTGCGCGAGCGCGACGTGCAGCTGGCCGAGCCGCGTGCCGATGATGCCCGCGAACGCCGCGTAGCCGAGCAGCGCTTCGGGTTCCTCGTCCGCTTCGTCGGTTTCGTCGTTGTCCGCGGCCGGCAGCGCGAGCTCGTCCACCGCGCGGCGCAGGAAGTCGAACGAGCGCGTCCACGCGTCGCCCTGGTTGTCCGCATAGCGCTGCAGGATCGCGACCGTGTGCGGCGTGCCGTCCGGGTCGACGTGCACGACTTCGCCGGCGAGCGTCGCGGTGTTCGGGTAGCCGATCCGCGTCAGGTAGCGGCTCATTTCCGCTTCCGGATGCACGCCGTGCGCGACCTTGCGCACCAGCTTCAGCACGATCGCGTCGCCGATCACGAGCGAGCTGTTGCTCTGCTCGGCCGCGAGCCAGCGCACTTCGGCGTCGTCGCCGGGGTCGAGCGCGGCGAGCGCGTCTTCCGGCAGGAACGCGAGGCGGCCGCCGTCGGAGGTCGGCACCACGGCGCCGTCGCGCAGCTTGCGCAGCATCCCGCGTGCGAACGCCGGCAGCGCGAACGCGTCGGTCAGGTAGCCGATCGTGTGGCCGCGCCGCACGCGCGCGAGCGCGAGCTGCGTGAACAGCGGCTGCGAGGTCTCGCCGCCCCATGCGGCCGCGAGCGGCACGACGTAGCGTTCGACGTCGCGCTGCGCGCCCGCTTCGACCCAGGCCTCCGCATACTCGAACGGCTCGCCCGGCACCGGCGTGACGACGTTCAGCCTGGCTTCGCCGATCGTGCGGTCCTTCGACGCGAACCAGCGCCGCCGCGCGAGCCACGACGGCAGCGCATCGTGCGCGAGCGTGTGCAGCTGCTCGAGGTTCGGCCGCGCCTCACCGCGCCGCATCACGAGCGTCACGTATTCGGGCAGCGCTTCCGCGTGCGGCTGCCGCCACGACGGCTCGCGGCCATGTTCGGCGAGCACGAACCACAGGAAGCCGTACGGCGGGAAGGTGAGGAGATACGGGAGCTGGCCGATCGGCGGAAACGGGGAATCCGACGTCATCTCGATCGGTACGCGGCCCGCGAACCCGGACAGGTCGAGTTCGACGGCCTGCGACGCGCGCGACAGGTTCGCGACGCACAGCACCGGATCGTGGCCGTCCAGCTCGCGCAGGTACGCGAGCACCTTGCGGTTCTCCGGGCGCAGGAAGCGGATCGTGCCGCGCCCGAACGCCTGCGACGCGCGGCGGGTCGACAGGATGCGGCGCGTCCAGTTCAGCAGCGAATGCGGGTCGCGTGTCTGCGCCTCGACGTTGACCGCGTCATAGCCGTACAGCGAGCCCATCACCGGCGGCAAGACGAGCAGTTCGGGGTCGGCGCGCGAGAAGCCGCCGTTGCGGTCCGACGACCACTGCATCGGCGTGCGCACGCCGTCGCGGTCGCCGAGATGGATGTTGTCGCCCATCCCGAGCTCGTCGCCGTAGTAGATCACCGGCGTGCCGGGCATCGACAGCAGCAGCGAGTTGATCAGCTCGATGCGGCGCCGGTCGCGTTCCATCAGCGGCGCGAGCCGGCGCCGGATGCCGAGGTTCAGCCGCGCGCGCCGGTCGCTCGCGTAGGTCTGCCACAGCAGGTCGCGCTCGGAGTCGGTGACCATCTCGAGCGTCAGCTCGTCGTGGTTGCGCAGGAACACGGCCCACTGGTTGCTCGGCGCGAGCGCCGGCGTCTGCCGCATGATGTCGACGATCGGGAAACGGTCCTCGCTCGCGATCGACATGTAGATGCGCGGCATCAGCGGGAAGTGGAACGCCATGTGGCATTCGTTCTCGTCGCCGAAATACTCCTGCACGTCCTCCGGCCACTGGTTCGCTTCGGCGAGCAGCATCCGGTTCGGGTACTCGGCGTCGATCGTCGCGCGGATCTGCTTCAGGATCGCGTGCGTCTCGGGGAGGTTCTCGTTGTTCGTGCCTTCGCGCTCGACCAGATACGGCACCGCGTCGAGCCGCAGCCCGTCGATGCCCAGGTCGAGCCAGAAGCGCATCACCTGCAGCACCTCGCGCACGACGGCCGGGTTGTCGAAATTCAGGTCGGGCTGGTGCGAATAGAAGCGGTGCCAGTAGTACTGGCCGGCGAGCGGGTCGTGGGTCCAGTTCGACGTTTCCGTATCGAGGAAGATGATCCGCGTGCCCGCGTATTTCGTGTCGGTGTCGGACCACACGTAGTAGTCGCGGTGATTCGAGCCCGGTTTCGCGCGGCGTGCGCGCTGAAACCACGGATGCTGGTCCGACGTGTGGTTGATCACCAGCTCGGTGATCACGCGGATGCCGCGCGCATGGGCTTCGCGGATGAAGCGCCGCACGTCGGCGAGCGTGCCGTAGTCGGGATGCACGTCGCGGTAGTCGGCGATGTCGTAGCCGTCGTCGCGGCGCGGCGACGGGTAGAACGGCAGCAGCCAGATCGTGTCGACGCCGAGTTCGGCGATGTAGTCGAGCTTCGCGATCAGGCCGGGGAAATCGCCGATGCCGTCGTTGTTCGAGTCGTAGAACGACTTCACGTGCACCTGGTAGATGATCGCGTCCTTGTACCACAGCGGATCGTCCGCGCAGAGCGCCGGTGCGCGGCGGCGCGCGCGGCGCCGGCGCGGCGTGCCGGCCGGCTCGAGCGAGGGGAACTGTGCGCGACGTACGTCGTCGAGGGAATCTTCGCGTTTCATCATCCATGGGCTCCCGAAATGGGCCGGGCGTCGCCCGGTTCGCGCGCCGCCGCCCGCGCGGCGCCTGGAGACGGCGTGAGCCGCCAGATCGCATACGGCCGCACGTGCGGATCGAGCGAGACGTACTGGCGATGCCCGCGCCAGGTTTCCGCGTGCGTGGCGTCCTGTTCGAGCGCGTCGAGCGGTTCGCCGTCGACGAGCCCGAAACCGCGCCACAGCGATGCGTCGAGCGTGAAGTTCGCGACCTGCGGATGCCACGGGTCGGTGCTGATCGCGACGGCGACCACGCTGTCGAACGCCGGCGTCGCCTTCACGAACACGAGCACCGCGTCGTTGTCCGCGTCGGCGAACGTGATGCCGAGATGCGTCTGCAGTGCCGGGTGAGCGCGTCGCGCGCGGTTCAGCCGCGCGATCTCGGCGCCGATGTGCGCGGCGCGGCGCCAGTCGCGCGCGCGCAGCTCGTACTTCTCCGCGTTCGCGTATTCCTCGCTGTCCGGCAGCGGCGCCGATTCGCCGAGCTCGAAGCCCGAGTACATGCCCCACGACCCGGCCAGCGTCGCCGCGAGCGCCGCGCGGATCACGAACTGCGTGCGCGGCGCGTTCTGCAGGTGGCGCGGGTTGATGTCGGGCGTGTTGACGAAGAAGTTCGGGCGGAAGAACTCGCGCGCGGGGCCGGCCGTCAGCTCGGTCAGGTAGTCGATGAATTCGCGCTTCGACTCGCGCCACGTGAAATACGTGTACGACTGCGAGAAGCCGACTTTCGCGAGGCGATACATCATCCCCGGCCGCGTGAACGCCTCGGACAGGAACACGACGTCCGGATGCCGGCCGCGCACGTCGTCGATCATCCACGCCCAGAACGGCAGCGGCTTCGTGTGCGGGTTGTCGACGCGGAAGATCCGCACGCCCGCGTCGACCCAGAACAGGATCGCGTCGCGCAGCGCGAGCCACAGGTCGGGCAACGCATCGGGCGCGTAGAAATCGGGGTTCACGATGTCCTGGTAGCGCTTCGGCGGATTCTCCGCGAAGCGCAGCGAACCGTCGGGCCGCCACGCGAACCAGCCCGGATGCGCGGCGAGCCACGGATGGTCGGGCGAGCACTGGATCGCGAAATCGAGCGCGATCTCGAGCCCGTGACCGCGCGCGGCGTCGACCAGCGCGCGGAACGATTCGAGCGTGCCGAGCTGCGGATGCACGGCCGTGTGGCCGCCGTCCGGCGAGCCGATCGCATACGGGCTGCCGACGTCGTCGGGGCCGGCCGTCAGGCTGTTGTTGCGGCCCTTGCGCGCGGTCGTGCCGATCGGGTGGATCGGCGGGAAATACAGCACGTCGAAACCCATGTCGCGGATGCGCGGCAGGTGCCCGATCACGTCGTCGAACGTGCCGTGCCGGTCCGGATCGTCGCTCGCCGAGCGCGGAAACATCTCGTACCAGCTCGAGAAGCGCGCCGCGCGGCGCTCGACGTCGACCGGGAAGGGCGTCGTGTGCGTGACGAACGGGCGGTAGCGCAGCGCCGCGAATGCATCGGCGAGCGGCGCCGCGCCGAGTTGCGCGAGCCGCGCGTCGGCAGGCGCGTCCTTGAACCCGGCGGCCAGCTGCTCCATTCGCGCGAGCGCGTGCGCGTCGAGCGGATCGGCGAGCCTGAGCGCGGTCGCGAGCAGCAGCTGCGCTTCGCGCAGTTCGAGCGTCACGTCCTGGCCGGCCGCGTCTTTCTTCGCGACATCGTCGACGAGCGACGCCCAGTCGTCGCGCCAGGCGATCACGCGAAACTCATGGCGGCCGAGCCGGTCGAGCGTGACGCGTGCGTGCCAGCCGTCGTTCGGTTCGGCTTCGAACGGGATTTCGCGCCAGTCGTCGTCGCAGGCGGCGCGCCACTGCAGCGCGGCCGCGAGATGCGCGTGCCCGTCGGTGAAGATCGATGCATGGACGACGAGCGTCTCGCCGATCACGCGCTTGACCGCGAAGCGGCCGCCGTCGACCGACGGCTCGACGTGCTCGATCGCGATCCGGTCGGCCGCGAGCGCGGCGGACAGCGCGCCGCGCTCGCGCGCGGCGTCTGCGCGTGTCGTGGCGGGCGGTGCCGGCCACGCATGCAGCAGCGCGTATGCGCCGGGTTCGAGCGTGAACGGTTTGAGCGCGGCGGGCGAATTGGCTTGCGCACCGTCGTGCGTGACGACCCGCGTGAAGCCGCCCGGCACGCCGGGCAGGATCGTCGCGGGGTCGACCGTTGCCGCCGCGTCGAGATCGGGGTTCAGGGCGATCAGCAGCGCGGCTTCGTCGTGTTCGAGCGACGGCCCGATGCCGCGCAGCAGCGCGGTTGCCGCCGCGCCGGGCGCGCTCAACTGCACGATCTCGCCGCGCGCGGCCGCGACGGGCGTGGCGCGGCGCCACGCGTTCGCATCGGCGATCGCGCCGGACAGGTCGAAGCGCGCGCGCTCGAACGCGGCGCGGTAGCGCGCCGCATCGGCGTCGCGCGCCATCAGCGGCACCGTGACGCCGCGTTCGAAGCCCATCGGCACGAGCCAGCCGGTGCCGACGGCCGCGGCCGTCCACAGCGCGCGGCGATAGGCGCGGGCGACGGTATCGTCCGGCGCGTCGGGCCAGTCGTCGGCGAGGCGCGCGCCGTCGAACGCGTCGGGAAACGCGATCGGCGAGCCGATGCGCCGCAGCAGCCGGTGTTCGTCGACGAACCACGGCGTGCGCAGGTCCCACCAGCGTACCGATGAAAACACCGCGTCGAACCCGGTGCCTTCGAGCTGCGCGAGCGCGTCCCGCGCATGGCCGGGCACGCCCGCGAGCACCGCGACGTCCGGGCGCGCCCGGCGCAGCGCCGCGCGCCAGCCGGGCCACCAGTCGGCCGGCAGATGATGCGGCGCGTCGACCAGGAAGCCGGCGGCACCCGCATCGGCGAATGCGCCGAGGTGCGCGCACCACCACGCGGAAAGCCCGTCGCGTACCGCGTCGCTGTCGAGGTTCGCGTGGGCGACGTCCAGCGCGTGCGCGGTGCCGCGCGGATCGATCAACGCGTCGTCGTGCGTGCGCTCGACGTACCAGTCCGGATGTTCGGCGCGCAGCGGGTTGTCGCGCGCGATGCGGTCCGGCACGGCTTCGAGCAGCAGGCGCAGCCCGTGGCCGTGCGCGAGCTGCGCGAGCCGCGAGAAGGTTTCGAGTGCGCTTGCACGCGTCGCGAACGATTGGGCCGGACGCCGGAAATCGGCCACGTGGCGCGGAAAGCCGGCGACGCTCGCGGCCCAGAAGCCGCCGACCAGCACGTGATCGAAGCCCATGCCCGCGATGTGCGCGAATGTCTGCGGCCATGCGTCGAGCGGCCCGACGAGGCGGGCGTCGCAGAAATAGATATGCGGGGCGAAGGTCGGCGTGGAGTCCATGGCGTGGCGCGGGGCGGGTGGCGGCAGTCGATAGCGCCGATGTGCCGCAACCCGCGTGCCCGCCGGGCAAGGCGCGTGCGGGAAGCCGGCCGGTGCCGGGACTGTCGTTTTTACATGAACGCCGGGTACATGCATGCACTTACATGCGCGGTATCGAGCGGATGTCCGTGCTGTCGCCCGTGCCGCGATCGTCGTCCGCGTCGGGCAGCGGCACGCCGGGGTCGTAGCGCACCACGGCGCCGTGTTCGATCCGGTGCGCGAACGGCGGCGGCGGGTCGATCTCGTCGCCGAAGCGCGCGCGCACGAACGCGCGCAGCAGCGCCACGCGTGCATCGCGGGCGTGCGCGCCGCAGGTCGACGGGCCGTCGGCGAAGGTGGCGTCGCATTCGACGTCGTCGCCGTGGCGGGTGATGCGCAGATCGTCGACGCGGTCGAGTACCGTGCCGGCGTCGGCCCACGATGTCGACGGCGTGAACGGGGCATCGAGGTGCCGGAACGCGTCGCAGGCGGCCGTCACGACGACGGTCGGCGTGACGGCGGTGAAGCGCAGCGTGTCTTCGTCGTCCACGCACAGTGCGCGGGCGCACCAGTAGTCGAGTGCCTGTCCGTCGAGGGCGTCGGTTCGCATGGGTGGGCTCCGTCCGGTCGAAACCGGCTCACCGCGCAAGCGACGTGCCCGCCGCGGGCGTAACGTGCATTCGCGCGACCGGCGGATGGATTGTGGTCGGACGCATGCCGCGCGCGCACGCTGCGATGCACGGCCACGTCGGCCGGCAGCTCGCCCGGATGGGCCCGGGTCGGGGCCAGCGAGAACACCGGGCACACGGTCGGGAACGTGCGGGGCGCCGTCGGCCGTCGCGTCGGCGCGTGGCGCGCGATCCCGAACGATCATCGCGCGTCGACGTCCCGGTCGCCGTCGATATGCTGCAGCAGCGCGTCGCAGCGTGCGCGCAGCGCCTGCAGTTCGGGCGAATCCGCATCGAGCCGCACGCGTTCGCCGCCGGCCGGATCGCCGTGCGCGACCGCGATGGCGTAGATGCCTTGCGCGATCGTCGTCGAGGCGTCCGCGATCTTGATCCGCTCGAGCCATCCGCATTCGGCGCGATGGCAGGCGAGCCATGCGCGCAGCGCGTCCACGAGCTGGCGGGTCGAGAGCCATGCGCCGGACCGCATGCGCGCGGCCAGCTGGCACGACACGAGATGGGAGAGCAGGTCGGCGCGGGTCACGCGAAGCTCCTTGACGCGGTATCGGGTTGACAGGTCCGTACGCAGGCGATGCTTTGCAGCGTTTCGCAGATGGCGGCGAATTCCGGTCCGCTGGTGCGCGAGAACGAAACGGAAATGTCGTCGGTGTCGGGATCGTCGTCCGACTGCTGGACGATGAACCGCTTCACGCGCACCCGGCCCGGGCCGAGCGCTTCGTGCAGCGTGCCGAGCGTCAGGCCGCCGCGCTCGACCACGAGTTGCAGCGTGCGTTGCTGGCGCTGCGCGATGAAGCGGCGCTCGAGCGGCTTCACGCCCGCGAGGATCGCGAGCACGATCGCCGTCGCGCCGACCGACGCAACCACCATGCCGCCGCCCGCGGCAAGGCCGACACCGGCCACTGCCCACAGGCTCGCGGCGGTCGTCAGCCCGCGCACGACTTCGCCGCGCAGCAGGATCGAGCCCGCGCCGAGAAAGCCGATGCCCGACACCACCTGAGCGGCGACCCGCGACGGGTCGAGCACGACGCCGTTTTGCCCGCGCACGTCTTCGAAGCCGAACGTCGACACCAGCATCACGAGCGCGGAGCCCACGCACACGAGCATGTGCGTGCGCAGCCCGGCGGCCCAGTTCAGGCGTTCGCGTTCGAGCCCTATCACGCTGCCGAGCAGCGCGGCCAGCAGCAGGCGTCCGAGAAGTTCGAGGTGGCCGATCATGATGGGAAATCCTTGCGGCCCGCGCGAGGCGGCCCGGAGCGGTCAAGACTGTCGATACGGTCGATACGTAACGGGACGCAAGCCGCGTGCCGGCCGGGCACGGCGCGTGCGCACAAGGTTCGCCGCGCGCGCGGTGGTCACGCGGCGCGCATTTTTTGCATCGGAATCGCAGATAAGGACAGGAGGCCACCATGCAACATCAACAGGACGCACAGGTTCGCGACCCGTATCGCGGTCACGAAATCCTCGTCTGGGCCCGGCGCGACGAACGCGGCGCGTGGCGCGACGAGGTGCAGGTGTATGTCGGCGGCGCGCGCATCGAGCTGATCGTGCCGGAGCCGGCCGGCCCCGAGTGGCTGACCGAGGTCGACGCGCTGCGCGCGGGAGTCGAGCGGGGTCGGTACCTGATCGACAAGCGCGTGGACGACGACTGAGCCGCTCGGCGGCCGCGTGGCGTTACGGCGCGGCGCGGCCGGCCGTTCGCGGCCGGCGAAACCGACGGCGATCCCGCGCAGGCGCCGTCGGCGGGGCAGGCGGTTCAGGGCCGCGCCGCGATCTCGTCGAGATGCCACAGCAGATCGGCCGGATCGTCGTACACGCGCAGCGCGCCCGCGCGTTCCAGCTCGTCGCTGCCGTAACCGCCCGACAGCAGCCCGACGCCGAGCGAGCGGCAGCGGCTCGCGGCGAGCATGTCCCAGATGCTGTCGCCGACCACGACCGTGTGTTCGATCGGCACGTTCAGTTGCGCGGCGGCCGTCAGGAACAGGTCGGGGTCGGGCTTCGCGTACTTGACCTGATCGCGCGTGACCACGACGTGCTTCGCCGGATCGACGCCGAGCGCCTCGAGGTTGATGGCGGCCGTTTCCATCCGTCCGCTGGTCGCGATCGCCCAGCGGATGCCCGCCGCCGACAGCGCGGCCAGCAATTCGCGCGCGCCGGGCAGCGGCCGGACCTGCGCGCGCAGCCGCTGGTACGCGGCCGCATGCAGGCGGGCAAGGCGCTCGACGCGCTCGGCGTCGAGGTTGCCCGACGTCTCCCGCAGCAGCTGATTCAGGAACAGGCCGCCGCTCATGCCGATCTTGCGGTGGATGCGCCACACCGACAGTTCGATGCCTTCGGCATCGAGCGCCTCCTTCCACGCGAGCACGTGCTGATAGACGCTGTCGACGAGCGTGCCGTCGAGATCGAACAGAAATGACGTTTCAATGCGCATGTGAATCTCCTGGCTCGCCGGGGGCGAGCGGACAAAGGTCGAGCGAACGGGTCGTGAAAGCGTGCCGCACATTATCGGCGCAAGGCCATGTCATGACCATGTCCCGCGGCCACCCCGCGCCGCGCCGCGTCAGGCGCCGCTGGTACAATCGCGGCGATCGCCGGGCCGGGTTCTCCGCGCCGCGCGCCTCCAACCCTCGTCTCGTCGAATCCACGTATGGCAACACCGGACGCAGTCAGTTCCAGGCACTCGTGGTGGGGCGTACTGGCCCTGGCCCTCACCGCCTTCATTTTCAATACCACCGAATTCGTGCCCGTCGCGCTGCTCAGCGCGATCGGCGACAGCCTGCACATGCAGGCGACCGACGTCGGCCTGATGCTGACGATCTATGCGTGGGCGGTGGCCGTCGTGTCCCTGCCGCTGACGCTGGCCACGCGCCATGTCGAGCGCCGCAAGCTGCTGTCGGTGGCGTTGCTGGTGTTCATCGGCAGCCATGTCGTGACCGGCGTCGCGTGGAATTTCGCGGTGCTGATGGTCGGCCGGCTGGGCATCGCGTGCGCGCACGCGGTGTTCTGGTCGATTTCCGTGCCGCTGGCCGTGCGCCTCGCGCCGAGCGACCGGAAAAGCCGTGCGCTCAGCCTGCTGGCGATGGGCACGGCGATCGCGATGGTGGCCGGCATTCCGCTCGGGCGCGTGGTGGGCGAGACGTTCGGCTGGCGGGTCACGTTCCTGATCATCGCCGGCGCGGCGGCCGTCGCGTTGCTGCTGCTGCGCGCGACGTTGCCGGTATCGCCGAGCCAGGGCGCGGGGTCGCTCGGCAGCGTCGGCGTGTTCCTGCGCCGGCCCGCGCTGGTGGCGCTGTACGCGATCACCGTGCTCGTCGTGTCCGCGCACTTCACGTCGTACACGTACATCGAGCCCTTCGTCCAGAGCGTCAACCACGCGAGCAGCAGCCGGATCACGTATGTGCTGATCCTGTTCGGCATCGCCGGCATACCGGCGGCGATCTGCTTCAACCGCATCTATCCGCACCGTCCCGACGACTTCCTGCTCGGGTCGATCGTCGCGCTCGCGGGATGCCTGCTGATCCTGTTCCCGTGCGCGCTGAACATCGTCACGCTGTCCGTGCACACGCTGGTGTGGGGCGGGGCGATCGTCTGTTTCGGCCTGGCCATGCAGGCGTGGGTGCTGAAGCTGGCGCCGGAGGGAACCGACCTCGCGGTGTCGATCTTCTCGGGGCTGTACAACGTCGGCATCGGCGCGGGCGCGCTGATCGGCAACCATATCGCCGGCGACTTCGGGCTGCCGTGGGTCGGCACCTTCGGCGGCGTGGTCGGCGCGGTCGCGGTCGGGATCGCGTGGCTCGCGTTGCGCCTTCACGCGAAACGGGCGGACGCGGAGCCGAAAGCGGCCACCGGCGGGTAACGACGGCGGCCCGGCCCGGGGCATTTGCTTCCCGCACGAACAGGGATGGGCGAACCGACGGCGCGCAGGCAAGGCGGCAAGTCGCGTGCGCGTGGCGCGGTTGCCCTGCCACGAGTGGCCGCGCCCTTCGTCGCAAGACACGCGGAACGCCGGCAAATTGCGGCATCATGGTGCCGCCGCACCCGCACGCGGTGCCCGATATTCGACTGGAGACCCTGCATGCCGATAGCCCGGATTGAAACCCGCGACGCGATGGGCGACCCCGACGAGGTCTATCTGAACCCCGGCCACGTGCTGTGGATGTCGCTGCCGACCGCCGCGCAGCGGCGGCCGGGCGGCATGGCCATTCGTGTGGACGACCGCGTGAAGGGCGGTGCGTTGCTGATGGCCGACCAGCCGCCGGCCGCCCGGCTCCTTCAGGAGCTCGGCCCGTTCGTGACGGTGACGCTCGCGAACCCGTCGTCCGACTATCCGGACGGTCTCGTGCATGTCCGCGCGCATGCGATCGTCAAGATCGCGACGGACGACCACGACAAGCCGCTTGCCGAGCGCACGCTCGGCTGGGTTCACGTCCGCGACGGCTCGGCGTTCAAGGTCAGGGATTACGCCGGCGTGGCCGCGTTATGGCAGGCGTCGGTCGCGGCGGCGTCATGAACCTGTCCGTCTCCGACATCACGCCGGAGGAGCTCCGGCTGTTCGGCGACATCGTCGCCCGCCTGGAAGAACTGGGGCCGGTCGTCGACGTGCGGACGGCCGTGCTGCCCGAGATCACGCAGCTGATCCGCGCGGATTTCGCCGCGTCGTTCGATTGCGACGAACACACCGGCCTGTGGCGCAACGGGTTCGCGTACAACGTCGATCCGCTGCAGATCGCACGGTACGAAGCGTGGTTCCAGCATATCGACCCGGTCACGTCGCAACTGCGCGCGCGCCGCGTGGCGACCTGCGTCGACGAGGTGGTGAGCCGGCGCGAGCTGGAACGAACCGAGTTCTACAACGATTTCCTGCGCCGCGAAGGCATGCATCACGGCATCAACGTCTATGCGCTCGACGGCGCGACACACGTCGGCGACCTGCGCATCTGGCGCGCGCAAGGGCGGCCGGATTTCACCGAGCGCGACAAGCTGCTGCTGAACGGCATCGAGCCGTTTTTCCGGCGCGCGCTGCTGCGGCGGCGCCACGCGTGCGCGGGGCTGACCGAACGCGAGAGCGACGTCGCGCGGCTCGTCGCCGCCGGTTATACCGACAAGGACGTCGCGCGCACGCTCGGCATCGGGCTGTCGACGGTTCGCACGCATCTGCGGCGCGTGATGGCGAAGAAGGGCGTCGCCAACCGCGCGAGCCTGGCCGCCGCGCTGGCGTGACCGGCGGCGCGGCCGTCGGCCGCGGTCATCCATTGTGATGATGGCCGTCAAAATCGGCACACCCTACCTTGTAGCGATCCCCCGTGACGAGGAACGACGACGATGGCCACCCTGGAAACCCTGACGCTCACCGAAGCCCGGAACGCGATCCTGCGCCGGGCGTTTTCCTGTGTCGAGTACGCGTACGCGCTGATCGAGCGGCACGCACGCTGGCGCTACCTGAACGGCTTCACGTGCGTCGACGAGGCGCGGCTGCTCGCCGAAGCGGCCCGCTGCGACCGCGACCTCGCGACGTCGGCCACCCCGCACGCGCTGCTGGGCCTGCCGATCGCGATCAAGGACAACATCGACACCGCCTGCCTGCCGACCGGCAACGGCACGCTGGCGCTGCACAACCGCGTGCCGCCGCAGCACGCGCCTGTCGTGGCGCGGCTGCTCGCGCACGGGGCGTTGATCGCGGGCAAGGCCAACCTGCACGAGCTGGCATTCGGCGTGTCGGGCAACAACCGCGTCACCGGCGCGGTACGCAACCCGTACGATTTCAACCGGATTCCGGGCGGCAGCAGCAGCGGCTCGGGCGCGCTGGTCGGCGCGGGCGTGGTGCCCGCCGCGCTCGGAACGGACACCGGCGGCTCGGTCCGGATTCCGGCCGCGCTGTGCGGCGCCGTCGGCCTGCGGCCGACCGTGGGGCGCTACCCGTCGGGCGGCGTGGCGCCGATCTCGCGCACGCGCGACACCGTCGGCCCGATCGCGCGGTCGGTCGAGGACATCGCGCTGCTCGACGCGATCCTCTCCGGCACCGGCGCGCCGACGTCGATGCCGGCACGCAGCGCGTCGCGCCCCGTGCGCCTGGCCGTCCCGCGCACGACGTTCTGGCGCGGCCTCGCGCCGGACGTCGACGCGGTCGCGAATGCCGCGGTGGCGAAGCTGGAGCAGGCGGGATTCGAATGTGTCGACCTCGACCTGAACGACTATCCGGGGTTCTTCGACGACGAGCCGGCCGTCATCGCGATGTACGAATTCCGTTCGTCGATGCACGCGTACCTGGTCGAGAACGGCTACGACCTGTCGGTCGACGACATCGTCGCGAACGTGGGGAGCCCGGACGTCGCGAGGATCGCCCGCCATGTCACCGGCCCCGACGGGATCGGCGAAGCGGCCTACCGCACCGCGCTCGACCGGCGTACGCGTTCGCGTGCCGCGTATCGGCAGTGCCTCGCCGACAGCGGCGCCGACGCGCTGGTCTTTCCGACGACGATCGCCACCGCGTGCCCGATCCCGGCGGGCGACACGATGATGCTCAACGGCGAAACCGCTTCGGTGTTCTCGACCTACATCCGCAATACCGAGCCGGGCAGCAATGCCGGCGTGCCGGGCATGACCGTCCCGGCCGGCCTGACGGCGGACGGGTTGCCGGTCGGCCTCGCACTCGACGGCGCGGCCGGCACCGATCGCGAACTCATCGCGGTCGCGCTGGAGGTCGAGCGGGTGCTCGGGCGACTGCCGGCGCCGGACGACGGGTTCGGGGTCGAGGGCAGGTTGGGCGGTTATCCGGGCTGACGCCATGTCGCCGCGCCGGGGACGCGGACGGGGCGGCGGCTGAATCGCCGAAGCCGGCGGCGCTCGCCGCGAAGCCGGCTTCGTCATGCACGACCGGCGGATTCTGCTGACGCCGAACGGCCGTGGATCGGCACCTTGGGCGGCGCGGTCGGGATCGCGTGGTTCACGTTGCGGCCGCACGAGAGGCGGGCGCGGGCGCAGGCGCCACCGCCGCACGCAGTATCAATGCGCGCCGGCGTTCGTGATTCCCGCTGCATCGAGCTGCCTGAGCTTCGCGTACAGCGTGGTGCGCGAGATGCCCAGTTGCCGCGCGGCGGCCGACACGTTGCCGTCGTGCTCGTCGACCGCACGGCGGATCGCGTCGAGCGACTGCTCGTGCAGGCTCGCCTGCGGGCTGGCGGCCGGTGCGGTGCCGCACACGTCGGCGGCGTCGTCCAGCGCATCGGATTGCCGCCGCATCGTCGCCCGGTCGAGCGGTGCGCGCACGGCCCGCACCCAGATGTGGCTGCCGTCGTCGCGCGCGATCCGCTGCGGCGTACGCGCCGGTGTCAGCAAACGACGCTGCTGCGCGGGCGTCGCGCCGGGAAAGAGTTGCCGGAGATCGTGTGGCTCGATCGGCCCGGCAGGCGCGAGCTCGAGCATCTGCCGCGCGAGCCGGCTCGCCGCGCGCACGCGGCCCGCCGCGTCGAGTGCGACGACGCCCGCGAGCGGTGTGCCGAGCCAGCGCGGATCGTACTGCACTTGCAGCAGATGGCAGTCGCGCAGCATCGCATACAGCCGCTGCTCGGCGGACAGCGCCGCATGCCGGAACTGCTCGCGCAACTGCACGACATTGCGCCGGCCGACGCCGGTGATGTCCAGCGCGCCGATCACTTCCCCGTCGAAACCGACCAGCGGCACAGCGAGGCAGAACACGCGCGAGAATTCGTCGAGATAGTGCTGGGCGCCCGCGACGACCGCCTCGGTGCCGTCGTGAATCACGCAGCTCGGCGCGGTCGTGCCGATGTTCGGCTCGACGATCCGGCGCCCGGCGACGATCGGCGTCAGCAGCGTGTCGTCGCAATGCGGGCTGCGCCGCGCGTGGACGATCGTGCCGCGCGGATTGACGCAGAAGATCGTCCACTCGCTGCCGCCGAAAGCGGCCCACAGCTGCTCGATTTCCTGCGCGACGCAGCGGGTCAGCCGCCGGTCCGCGCGCGATTCGTCGAGCTCGCGCTGCATTTCGTAGCGGGCGGTTTGCCACGGCCGGAGCCCGGCGTCGCGCGAACGCAGCCACGAGCGCGCGACGCCAGCCGGCAACGCCGTTTCCGGCAGCGGTTCGCCCGCGGCGAAGCGGGCGCGGAGCCGGTCGAGGTCGACCGGCCGTGCAGGGGATTCGGGGGCTGTATTCACGCTGCGCTCCAGTTGGGTCGAAGGTTCGGGCCGGACGTGCCGGCCCGCGTGTCGCGCGAATGCGTAATATAGCCCGGCGCCCGCGGCGCGGTATTCTCGCGGCGGCGACGCCGCCGTACGAGATCCATGCGCGCCCCCGGTCGCGATTTTCCCCGCGACCGGGGGCGTGTCGCCGCTCAATGCGGCAAACGCAGGATCGGTTTGAGCGTGATGCCGCTGCTGCTGTCCTCCGCGGCCTGGTTGATCTGTTCGAGCGGATAGAACTTCACCAGCCGGTCGAACGGAAACCGCCCCTGGAGATGCAGCTGGACGAGCTGAGGAATGAACGTCTGCGGCACGCTGTCGCCTTCGACGATGCCGCGGATCGAACGGCCGCCGAGCAGCAGGTTGTTGACGTCGAATTCCGCCTTCGTCCCGAGCTTCGGCGCGCCGACCACGCCTATCGTGCCGCGCGAGCCGAGCGCTTCGATTCCCTGCGACAGCACGGCGGGCAGCCCGGTCGATTCGAGCGCGTAGTCGACCCCGCCGCCGGTGATCTGGCGGATCGCGTCGACGACATCGACTTCCTTGCTGTTGATCGTATGCGTCGCGCCCAGCTCCAGCGCCAGCGCGAGCCGCGACGGCACGATGTCGACCGCGATGATGGTCGTCGCGCCGGCGACGCGCGCGGCCATCACGGCGCTCATGCCGACCGCGCCCGCGCCGAAGCTTGCGAAACTGCTGCCGGCACGTACGGCGAGTGAATTGATCACCGCGCCTGCGCCGGTCTGGATCCCGCAGCCGAGCGGCCCGAGCAGTTCGAGCGGGGCTTCCGGCGGCACCTTGATCGCGTTGTTCTCGCGTGCGAGCGCATAGCTGGCGAACGACGACTGCGCGAAGAAATGATCGTGCAGCGGCTGCCCGTGTTCGTCGCGGATCGCGGTCTGTCCGTCGGCGTCGGCGCCGCCGAAATTCAGCCCGAAGAAGTGCCGGCAATACGCGCCGTGGCCGCCGACACAGGACGGGCAGTGGCCGCACGCGCCGTAGGTGAGCACCACGTGATCGCCCACGGCGAGCGTCTTCACGTTCGGGCCGACCGCCTCGACCACGCCGGCGCCCTCGTGACCGAGCACGGCCGGCAGCGGTACCGGATAGTACTGGTCGCGCACGATCAGGTCGGTGTGGCACAGGCCCGTCGCGACGACGCGCACCCGCACCTCGTCGCCGCGCGGCGCGCGCAGGCGGGCGGATTCGATCGAGAAGGGCGCGCCGGCCGCGCGCGCGACGGCCGCGGTGACGGCGCGTGAATCGTTTTCCGTGTACATGTTCGGTCTCCTTGTCAAATCGGATACAGCGGCGCTTCGCCCTTGATTGTCAGCCACTGCCACTGCGTGAACTCCTCCCAGTTTGCCGCGCCGCCGATGCTCGAGCCGTTGCCCGACGCGCCGACACCGCCGAACGGGTTGATCACTTCGTCGTTGACCGTCTGGTCGTTGATGTGCAGCAGCCCGGTGTTCAGGCGCTCGCCGATCCGGAGTGCCCGGCCGACGTCGGCGGACAGGATCGCCGTCGACAGCCCGTATTCGGTGCGGTTCGCGAGCGCGATGGCGTCCTCGTCCGTATCGAACGGCACGACGACCGCGACCGGCCCGAAGATCTCCTCGTCGAACGCCGGGTTGCCCGGCGCGACGCCGCTCAGCACGGTCGGCTCGAAGAACAGGTCGCGGTGGCCGCCGCCCGTCTCGACGCGCGCGCCCGCGCGACGGGCCGCGTCCACCAGGCTCGCCGCATGGTCGAGCTGTGCGGCATTGATCAGCGGCCCGAGGCCGACGTCCGCGCTCGCGGGATCGCCGACGCGCAGGCTTCGCGCCTTCTCGACGAGCTTCGCGACGAAGCGGTCGTGAATGCCGCGTTGCACGAGCACGCGGCCGGTCGCCATGCAGATCTGGCCTTGATGCAGATACGCCCCCCACGCGGTATTGGCGACGGCGCGGTCGAGATCGGCGTCGTCGAGCACGATCAGCGAGTTCTTGCCGCCGAGCTCGAGCGAGACCTTCTTCAGGTGGCGGCCGGCGGCTTCGCCGACCTTGCGCCCCGCCGCGGTCGAACCGGTGAACTGGATCATCGCGATGTGCGGATCGGCAACCAGTGCGGCGCCGGCCGCGCCGTCGCCGGGCAGCACGTGCAGCACGCCTTCCGGCAGGCCGGCGAGCTCGAACACGCGGGCGATCGCGACGCCGCCGCACACGGCGGTACGCGGATCGGGCTTCAGCACGACCGCGTTGCCGAGTGCGAGCGCGGGCGCGACCGCGCGCATCGCGAGGTACAGCGGGAAGTTGAACGGCGAGATCACGCCAACGACGCCGCGCGGGCGGCGGCGCGCGAGCGACAGCCGGCCGGCCGCCGACGGCAGCACTTCGCCGGCCGCGCGCGACGGCAGCCCGGCTGCTTCGTGCAGCGCCTTGATCGTGACCGACGTTTCGAACGACGCCTTCGCGCGCGTCGAGCCGCTTTCGCGCACGAGCCAGTCGACGATCGCATCGAAGTGAGTTTCCGCGACGGCGGCCGCGCGGCGCAGGACCGCCGCGCGCTCGTCGTACGGCAGCGCGAACCATGCGGGCTGTGCGCGGTGCGCGGCGGCTGACGCTTCGGCCACCGCTGCGCCGTCCGCGACGCCGATGCGGCCGAGCGTGTTGCCGGTCGCGGGTTCGATCACGTCGACCGCGTGCGCGCTGGCGTGCCAGCGTCCGTTGAAAGTCTTGCTGTGCCAGATGTCGGCGTCGAACAGTGCCGTGTTGCTGCTGCTATCCATGTACGCTCCTGAGGAAATTCCGACCCGCCGGATCGGGCCTTGCTTCGTCCCGACCGGCATGCGCGCGAGGGTAGGCGGGCGCGGCGAAGCGGGGCTATCCGGGTTTCTTCCCACCCGCGGAGGGCGCGTGGAATGGGGGGCGCCTGCGAATTTGTGTGCGGAAACTGAACAGTCGTTGCGCGGATTGGTGCCGCACGTCGTCTGGGTGACCTGCGGCGGGATTTTGTAGCCACGCCCGATGAGTATCTTGGCCTCGGCGCGACTGCGGAATCATTCCCGATTAAATCGCTTCTCCCGCAGCGTGCCGTTGGAACCTTCAACGGAGTCGTTCTGCCAAGGGCGGCAAGAACGGACACAGCGTGTACGATCTGGTCTTCAAGAAAACCATCCAAGGAGAGAGGAATGAATCCGGAACAGGCCCGAGCCGAAGAAACCCAGGCGATGGAGCGCATGGTGGCCGCCACGCTGCGCGTGCAGAGTACGTTCGCCTCGATGCAGAAGCAATTTCCGCCGCAAGGCAGCGGCGAGCCTTCGCCGTTCGCGCTGCAAACCTTTGATGCCGCCCTGCAGGAACTTGAAGACGCACAGGCCGCGTTCGATGCGCTGCTGAACGATCTGATCGACGGTAACCGCTAAAGGCTACGCCCTTATCTGCACCGATTGCCGACGATCTAAAAAGCTGTGTCGAACGGCCGCTTGAATCCACCACCCGATTCAGCCATTCAGAATCTTAGAAAGCGGTCATTCGACCGATGAAAGACCGCGAAGCTTTGCTACGCCGCAAATTTCCTTGCCGCCGCAGCGATTCGATCCATGTATGCGTTTAGGCGGTCGCGGGTCGTGAACATGTCCGGCGCGCCGAGAGGCCCCACGCGCAGCGTCAGCTCGTAAGCGTGCTCATCGTTATCGCTCGACAGCTCGCTTCCCTCACCATCAGCGGCCGGTAGGTATATCACTGGCTGCGTCAATCGGAAAGTGGGCTCGAAGTCTTGCGGCAGCGTAGTCATAAACTCGTTAAACTTGGCGGGATCAGTAACGCGAAAGAAAATCCAGACGGAAAAGAAACGGTCCGTGGAAGCGCCAGCATCAATCAATTCTTTCCAATCCCACTTTGTACCAAAGTCTCGTATCGCCTCGACGGAGCAATTTTCCGCCCGGATTATATTGAGAAAACTGAGGTGAGAAAACGCCTCCAGCATTGCGTTGAACGAGTCCTCTTGAAGGGCTTTCGCGGCGATTGCATCTTGCTCCGTTGCGGAAAGGGTAAATTCGATATCAGACGGACGTCGGTCAATCCCCCAACTGAAAGCGTGCGCATCGTCCTCGTAGTAGTCGTAGTGATCAACGTCATAATGATCGCTGGAAGGTGAAGTTGATCGCACGACGATATCGAAGTGGTATGTTTGGCCATCTTCGAAGCCCCAACCATCTTTCAGACGCCGTTTCAGGGAAGCTATGCTTACGGGCACGAGATTTCGGTAAGGTCGAAGATAGTCCAGATACCAAGTGTATCCGCCGTGTTTGTCGTCATAGTAGACGGCACGGATTCGAAGATGGTGATCGCCAGGAAGATCAATTGCCTCGATTTCAGCAACCCTGGCGGCGATGCTTTCAAGGTGCACATCCGCTCGAGATCCGACTCTGTTCGACAGGTAGAAGTAATAGCCCCTGTAGTTGACAATCCATCGATTTGGGCTCTCAGTTGCGTAGATTTCGAACCCAGTCGCTGTCGTAGGAAAAAAGCGTTGCGCAATGCGCCACATCCGAGGTGTTGCCAGTAGCCTCTCAATCTGCACCGCATCCCAATAGTTAGTTGACAGCCGCATCTCCGGATTGGCAACGATGGCTTCCAGGCGTTGAACTACCCCTGATGACGGGAAGGTGGAGCAGGCAAGCAGGTAGCCGGAACATTTGTGCTGCGCCGCCGAAGTGATAATGTCATCGAGGTCTGCAACGCCAACCGATCTTTCAGAGTGGGCAAAATGCTTACATTGAACGAGCCATTTTTTGGTCTCCGCGCCAAGAATCGTCTGTCGGTTTTCTGTGCACACCAAATCACGACCTCCGTCTGCCCCCCGACCACTCCATGCGACGTGAAAGCCCTCTCTAAAAAGGATTTCGCGAATGAGAAGCTCGAAGTCTTGCCCATCTTGGGCTAACTCTTTGAAGTCAAGCATATGCGGAACGGGAAATTGGACTAACTTGTGAACTGAAGGCCCTACGCGTCACCATTGTCGACGATCCGTACAGGTTAGTCCAATGTCTGCGATTGGCCGGCAACTGCCTCTGGTGACCAGCGCATACCGACCCAACTCAGCTGGGCGGTCTGGTATCGCCTCGATGGCCATTCCGGGCCGACCGCCACCCGCCGCGATTGAGCACCCGCGCCAGCACGTGTCCAGCCTGGTGGGTGAGCGTGATGTGCAGGCACGCGTGGTTGCTGCCTTGAAACCGGCCAGTCCGGCCACGGCGTTCGCTTCACCCAAAGCCGCCGGGCGCTTGACCTCACACGTTGAAACTGCCCCACGACAGGATGCGCAAGCGGCACCGAAGAAAACGCACACCGCCGGACGTGCCGCCGCCCGACGTGATGCGACTGGCTTTCAGCGTAGGCGCCGCTGGTTGACAGCATTCTCATAATCGTCAATCCTTGTGTCCATGGAACATCGAGCCATCGCCATCGCGCTGATTATTCGCACCATTCTCCGAATGGTGGGTTAGCGCGTACTTGCTCGATAACGAAAACCCGCCGCCGAGGCGGGTTTTTCATTTCCGCTTCTAGGCTTGCCCACCCTGACCTGGAAAGGAAATCATCGTGTTCATGCACCGAAACCCATTCGACGCGCACGTACAGAGCCCCGCCCATCCTTCGGCGCCGTTCGATTACCTCAAAAAAATTCTGACCGCGCGGGTCTACGACGTCGCGATCGAAACCGATCTGGATTTCGCGCACAACCTGTCGGTTCGGTGTCGCAACGCGATCCATCTGAAGCGCGAGGACAAGCAGCCGGTGTTCTCGTTCAAGTTGCGTGGTGCGTACAACAAGATGGCGCAGATGCCGGCTGATGCGCTGGCTTGCGGTGTCATCACCGCGTCGGCCGGCAACCACGCACAGGGCGTTGCGTTCTGCGCGGCTCGCATGGGCGTGCACGCCGTGATCGTGGTGCCGCTCACGACGCCCCAGGTCAAGGTGGATGCCGTGCGCAGGCATGGTGGTTCGCGTGTCAAGGTCATTCAGGCCGGGGAGTCGTACAGCGACGCCTACGCGCACGCGCTCACGTTGCAGAAGGAGCGGAACCTGACGTTCGTGCATCCGTTCGACGACCCCGACGTGATCGCCGGCCAAGGCACGGTGGCGATGGAAATCTTGCGCCAGCATCAAAAGCCGATCCATGCGATCTTCGTGCCGATCGGCGGCGGCAGCCTGGCGTCCGGCGTGGCGACCTACGTGAAAGCCGTGCGACCGGGCATCAAGGTGATCGGCGTGCAGACGGAGGATTCATGCGCGATGGCGCAGTCGCTCCGTGCGGGTGAACGCGTCGAACTGGTGGAGGTCGGTTTGTTCTCGGACGGTACGGCGGTCAAACTGGTTGGACAAGAGACTTTCCGGTTATGCCGCGAACACCTCGACGACGTGGTGACGGTCGATACCGATGGCCTGTGCGCGGCGATGAGGGATGTGTTCCAGGATACGCGGAGCGTGCTCGAACCGGCCGGTGCCCTGGCCGTCGCAGGGGCAAAGCTGTACGCCGAGTGCGAAGGGATCGAGAACGAAACGCTCATCGCGATCACGTCCGGCGCAAACATGAACTTCGATCGGCTGAGTTTCGTTGCGGAGCGCGCGAAACTGGCTGTTGCGTAGAAACCGATACGCAGGCCGGTGCATTGTTTGAGAGGCAGGGCCACCGGCCCCGTTGTTTTTACGCCGCTTGGTTGTCCAGGTACGCTCGCACGGCCCGATACGTGCCCTCACAATCGAAAGCAACCGACGGAAATCGACCCGTTT
>NZ_LDVA01000284.1:0-34290 GCF_050768715.1 Burkholderia sp. ZZQ-2
CGCCCGCGTGTCGCGCGCTCAGCCGGCGGCCTGCGCCGCGATCGCGCGCAGCGCATGCGCGGCGGCCGCGAAGCCGAAGCTCGCGGTCACGCACACGCTCGAACCGAATCCCGCACAGTTGAGCCCCGCGACGTGCGCGGCCGCGGACGGCTCCGCACCGTCCTCGAGATCGCAGGCGGCCGCTTCCGGATAGATCAGCGGCTCGTCCGAATACACGGCGCTGACCTTGAAACGCGCCTTCGGCCCGCGCGGAAAGCCGTGCTGCTTGCGCAACTGCGCGCGCACCTTCGACAGCAGCGGATCCTGGATCGTCAGCGCGAGATCGTCGATCCGGATGCGCGTCGGGTCGAGCTGGCCGCCCGCGCCGCCGACCACGACGAGCGGCTGACGCTTCGCGACGCACCACGCGATCAGCGCGACCTTCGTGCGCACGCTGTCGATCGCGTCGATCACGTAGTCGAAACCGCCGCCGAGCAGCGCATCGAAGTTGTCGGGCTCGACGAAATCCTCGATCCGGTTCACGCGGCACGCGGGATCGATCAGCGCGATCCGCTCGGCCATCGCGTCGACCTTCGGCTTGCCGTAATTGCCGTCGAGCGCGTGGATCTGCCGGTTCGTATTGCTTTCCGCGACGTTGTCGAGATCGATCAGCGTGAGCGCGCCGACCGCGTTGCGTGCGAGCGCCTCGGCCACCCACGACCCGACGCCGCCGATCCCGATCACCGCGACGTGCGCGCGCTCGAACGCGGCGGCGGCCGGCGCGCCGTACAGCCGCGCGACGCCGCCGAAGCGCCGCGCGCGATCCACGTCAAGCTGGATTTCCGGGGTCGGGGTAAGATCAGAAGAACTGGGCGGGGCGGTGTCGGCGGCGGGCATGGCAGCAAGGAAAACGTAAGTCGTGCAGCCCTCTATTTTGCCTGAACTCCCCGCTCGCACGCGCCACTGTGCACGCACGTTTCTTGCGCGTTGGCTACAATGGTTCCAGATTGAAGCGTTTGCATAACATGACGACTCTCGCCGATCTCCGCATCAATTATTCGCGTGCTTCGCTCGACGAAGCCGATGTCGCCCACGACCCCTTCGCCCAGTTCGACCGCTGGTTCAAGGAGGCGCTTGCCGCCAAGCTGCCCGAGCCGAACACGATGACACTCGCGACCGTCGGCGCCGACGGCCGGCCGTCGGCACGCATCGTGCTCATCAAGGGCGTCGACGAACGCGGGTTCGTCTTCTTCACCAATTACGAAAGCCGCAAGGGGCACGACCTCGCCGCGCACCCGCAGGCAGCGCTGCTGTTCTACTGGATCGAGCTCGAGCGCCAGGTGCGCATCGAAGGCCGGATCGAGAAAACCAGCGCCGAGGAAAGCGACCGCTATTTCGCGTCGCGCCCGCTCGGCTCGCGCATCGGCGCATGGGCGTCCGAGCAGAGCGCGGTGATCGACAGCCGCGCGACGCTCGAAGCGCAGGAAAAGGCCGTCAGCGAACGCTACGGCGACAACCCGCCGCGCCCGCCCCACTGGGGCGGCTACCGCCTCGTGCCCGACTCGATCGAGTTCTGGCAGGGCCGCCCGTCGCGGCTGCACGACCGTCTGCTCTATACGCGCGACGCCAACGCTTCGTCAGGCTGGTCGATCTCGCGCCTGTCGCCGTAAGCGCGGCGCCGGCGCACGCCGGTCGTGTCTCGTGTTGCATCCGGGCGCCCGCCGCGCAAGCGGCGGGCGCCGGTCAAGATACTTGGCTGTATTCGATTCAACGAACAAACGGAGAATCCAAATGTTCTGGGAAAAGAAGCTGGCACAGTGGGCGGACGAAGTACGGGCGAAAGCGAACATACCGGCGCGCCTCGTGCTGTGGAACGGCGACCAACTCGATTTCGGCACCTTCAGCGCGCCGCAGGTCACGCTGAAGGTGAACAGCGCGTCGGCGCTGCCGCTCTTGCTCGAACCGAGCCTCGACAATCTCGGCGAGGCCTACGTGAAGGGCAAGATCGACATCGAAGGCAAGCTGTCGGACATCATCAACATCGGCTACTCGCTCGCGCGCAGCACGGTGACGAGCGCGAGCAAGCTCGCGCGCGTGAAGCGCTACTTCAATCACACGAAGAGCACCGACAAGAAGGCGATCCAGTATCACTACGACGTCTCGAACGAGTTCTACAAGCTGTGGCTCGACGAGAACATGGTGTACTCGTGCGCCTACTTCGAGAACGGCGACGAGGATCTCGCCACCGCGCAGATCAAGAAGATCGACCATATCCTGACGAAGATCCAGCTCGAGCCCGGCCAGCGCCTGCTCGACATCGGCTGCGGCTGGGGTGCGCTCGTGCTGCGCGCCGCGCAGAAGTTCGGCGCGCAGTGCCTCGGCGTCACGCTGTCGCAGAACCAGTTCGACCTCGCGACCGCGCGCGTGAAGGCGGCCGGGCTGGAGGACAGGATCGAGATCCGGCTGCAGGACTACCGCGAGATCGACGGCCAGTTCGACCGCATCACGAGTGTCGGGATGTTCGAGCACGTCGGGCGCAAGAACCTGCCGCTCTATTTCACGCGGATTCATGACCTGCTCGTCGACGACGGCATCGCGATGAACCACGGGATCACGTCGACCGACGCGGAAAGCGGCGAAACCGCGCTCGGCGGCGGCGAGTTCATCGACCGCTACGTGTTCCCGGACGGCGAGCTGCCGCACATCAGCCTCGCGCTGGAAGCCGCGCAGCGCGGCGGACTGGAAGCGATTGACGTCGAAAGCCTGCGACGGCACTATGCGCGCACGCTCGACATCTGGACGGAAAACTTCGAGGCGAAGGCAGAAGCGGCGCGACAACTCGTCGACGACGAAAAATTCCGCATCTGGCGCGTGTATCTCGCCGGCTGCGCGTATGCGTTCGAGCACGACGACGTGTCGATCTTCCAGATCGTGTGCCGCAAGGCCGGACGCAGCGCGAAAACGCTACCGTGGTCGCGGCGCTATATGTACGAACACGCGCTGCCGCGCTAGGCGGCGCTTCACGCAGGGCATGCATGGGTGACGGCAGGACGCGGCGCAAGGGGCCGCCGGAACGACAGCAGCACGACGACGCGCACGCGCCGCACGCCGACGGGCAATTCGACCTGTTCGGCGTGCCGGCCGACGCTGCACGCGCGTCGCCCGAGGACGACGGCCCGCCTGCCCGCACCGACGAACACGTGAAACCGGACGCGCGCGACGACGCGCAGCCGGCACCGCGCTCCCGCTCCCGTTCTTCCGACGAAACACCGCCTGCCGCTTCCGGCCTGCTGTGGGACGAACCGTCCCCGCCAGCCGCGCCGCCGAAGAAAGGCCGGTGCCGACGCGGCGTGCTGCCCGCGCCGATCGCCCCCGAGGTGGCCGACGCGGCGGCCGGCCTGCCGCCGAACGTTCGGCTCGGCACGTCGTCGTGGTACTTCCCGGGCTGGGACGGCATCGTCTACGACGGCGATTTCGCGCAGACCAAGCTGTCGCGCGAAGGGCTCGAAGCGTACGGCGCACATCCGCTGCTGAAGAGCGTGAGCCTCGACCGGTCGTTCTACGGCCCGCTGTCGGTCGCCGATTACCTGCGCTACGCGCAGCAGGTGCCCGACGATTTCCGCTTCGTCGTGAAGGCGCCGGCCTCCGTGACCGACGCGGTCATCCGCGGCCGGCGCGGCGAGCCGTCGGGGCCGAACCCGACCTTCCTCGACGCGCAGCTCGCCACCCGCGAGTTCGTGCAGCCGTGCCTCGAAGGGCTCGGCCGGAAAGCCGGTGTGCTCGTGTTCCAGTTCTCGCCGCTGCCCGACCAGCTGCTCGCGCAGCCGGCCGCGCTGATCGACCGGCTCGCCGCGTTCTTCGCGGCGCTGCCACCGCTGCCGCGGGAAACCGACGGCACCCGCTATGCGATCGAGATTCGCGACGCGAGCCTGCTCACGCCGCGTTTCATCCGCGCGCTCGCCGCGCTCGGTGTGCGCTACTGCGTCGGCCTGCACGCGCGGATGCCCGACGCGCTGCGCCAGGCGGCCGCGCTCGCCCTGCTCGACGGCGACGCGCCGGGCCCGCTGATCGTGCGCTGGAGCCTGCACAGCGGCTTCAAGTACGAACAAGCGAAAGCGAAATACGAGCCGTTCGACAAACTCGTCGACGAGGATCCGGCCACGCGCTCGGCGCTCGCCGAACTGGCCGCGCGCTATGCGCTGGCCGGGCAGCCGGTGATCATCACGATCAACAACAAGGCGGAAGGCTCCGCGCCGCTGTCGTGCATCGCGCTCGCGCGCGAGATCGCCGCCGCGTGCGCGCAGTGGCGCAACGAGGCGGCCTGACGCCCATTTGCGCCGGCTTCCGCCGTTCCGGCGCTTACGCGCCGCGCAGCGACTTCAGCCGGTGCGAGAACTTCTGCCGGAATTTCGCGAGCTTCGGCCCGATCACGACCGAGCAGTAGCCCTGCCCCGGGTTACGCGCGTAATAGTTCTGGTGATAATCCTCGGCCGGCCAGTAGTTGCCGTCGAGCGGCACGACCTGCGTGACGATCGGCTGCCCGAACACCTGCTCGCGCTCCAGCTCGCGGATCACGTCGAGCGCCGTGTCGCGTTGCGCGTCCGAATGCGTGAACACGACCGAACGGTACTGCGTGCCGACGTCGTTGCCCTGCCGGTTCAACTGGGTCGGATCGTGCGTCGCGAAGAAGATCTCGAGGATCTCGCGATAGCCGATGCGCGCCGGATCGAACGTCACGTTGACGACTTCCGCGTGGCCCGTGTCGCCTTCGCAGATGTCGCGATAGCCGGGATTGCGCGTATGGCCGCCCGCGTAGCCCGACTGGACGGCCGTCACGCCGTCGACGTCGAGAAACACCGCCTCCGTGCACCAGAAACACCCGCCTCCCAATGTCGCGGTTTCAAGCATCTCGTTCACCATGAAATCAGTCCTTCGTTGATGTCGGCAGCCGGCACGCATGCGCCGGCGCCACCGTTCCGTCTCGCCGCTGCCCACCCGGGGGCGGGTCGCAACGGCACTGCGGCAAGTATCTCACTCGCGCGCGAACCTGACAGGTTGCACAGGTACCGCGCACGACCGGCCGCCTGCTTTCTCGTCTACACTTAGGCACGCGCGAGCGCGGCGGCAAACCCGCTGCCTCGCGCAAAGCGCCCGATGCGTGCCCGCCCCTGATGCAAACATCATCTGCCGGAACATCGATATGCATGCCTTAACAGACATCACCTGCATCACTCGCCCGGCCGTCGCCGCATCGCGGGCTGCCGCTTCGACCGTGCCACCCCCTTGCCGTACGTCCGTCTCGCCCCGCGTGCGGCGATCCGGAACACCGCCTTTCTCCGCTTTCACGATCTGATGCACGGCGCGCCGCACGTGTCGCCGACGCGTGCACCCGCCTGCCGATCGCGCCTGCCGGCGCCACGCGCGCCGCGCGGCAACCCCGACCCGCACGCCCGCAACGAACGGCCGTGCGTCAACGATCCGAACCCATCGAGAGGGCATCACCATGAGCATGCGACCTGACCCGACGTTTCACGCTTCGCCCGAGCTTGCGATGCAGGCGCCGGCGGAAGAGTTTGCCTATACGTTGTTGCTGAGCCCCGATTTTTCCAGACCCGACGCGCTCGCCGTGATCGACGTGAAGCCCGGCTCGACGACCTACGGAAAGATCGTGCATACGGTGACGATGCCCAACACCGGCGACGAGTTTCACCACTTCGGCTGGAATGCCTGTTCGTCGTCGCTGTCGCCGCTGACCGGCCATGCGTTCCTCGAACGCCGCTTCCTGATCATCCCCGGCCTGCGCTCGTCGCGCATCTACGTGATCGACACGAAGCCGCATCCGACGCAGGCGCGCATCCACAAGATCGTCGAGCCCGACGAGATCTTCTCGAAAACCGGCTATTCGCGGCCGCACACCGTTCACTGCGGCCCCGAAGGCATCTACGTGAGCACGCTGGGCGGCGCGGGCAAGGACGGCACCGACGGCGCGCCCGGCATCTTCATCATGGATTGCGAAACCTTCGACGTGCTCGGCCGCTGGGAGATCGACCGCGGCCCGCAGGACAAGCACTACGACTTCTGGTGGAACCTGCCGCGCGACTACATGGTGTCGAGCGAATGGGCGCTGCCGCCGCAATTCGAGAACGGCATCGTGCCCGAGGACCTGCTCGCGAACAAATACGGGCACAGGCTGCATTTCTGGGACCTGCGCGCGCGGCGCAACGTGCAGACGATCGATCTCGGCGCACAGCACCAGATGGCGCTCGAAGTGCGGCCCGCGCACGATCCGGTGCGCGAATACGGGTTCGTCGGCGTCGTGGTCGATACGACGAATCTCGAAGGCTCGATCTGGACCTGGTGGCGCGAAGGCGGCAAGTTCCATGTGAAGAAGACCGCGACCATCCCGGCCGAGCCGGCCGCGGCCGACGAACTGCCGCCGCTGCTGAAATCGTTCGGCGCGGTGCCGCCGCTCGTGACCGACATCGACCTGTCGCTCGACGACCGCTTCCTCTACGTGTCGTGCTGGGGCACCGGCGAGATGCGCCAGTACGACGTATCGGACCCGCACAACCCGGTGCTCGCGGGGTCGGTCCGCATCGGCGGCATCGCGCGCCGTGCGCCGCACTCGAACGGCCGCGCATTCGCGGGCGGCCCGCAGATGGTCGAGATCAGCCGCGACGGCCGGCGCGTGTACTGGACCAACTCGCTCTATTCGACGTGGGACGACCAGTTTTATCCGGATGGCGTGCCGGCCGCGCAGGTGCTCGCGCATGCGGGGCCGGAAGGCGGGCTGACGCTCGCCGACGATTACTGGGTCGAGTTCCCCGAAGGTTATCGCGCGCACCAGATCCGGCTCGAAGGCGGCGACTGCTCGACCGACTCGTTCTGCTATCCGTCGGTCAAGCGTTGAACGCCGGCCTACACGCCCAGTTCGCGCTGTGGGCGGCCGTGCTCGCGAGCGGGGTGTATCACGGGCTCAACCCCGCGATGGGCTGGCCGCTCGCGGTGTCGAACGCGCTGATGACGCGCCGCGGCGGCGCGCTCGTCGCGGCGCTCGGCTATCTCGCGCTCGGCCATGCGCTCGCGGTCTTCGCGGTGATGCTGCCGTTCGGGCTGCTCGCCGCGCTGCTTGCCTGGCAATCGGCGATCCGGATCGGCGCGAGCGCGCTCGTGATCGGCTTCGGCGCCGTGCTGCTGATCCGGCGCCGGCATCCGCGTGCGCTCGCGCGGATCCCGCCCGCGCGGCTCGGCCTGTGGTCGTTCGCGGTCGCGATCGCACATGGCGCGGGGCTGATGCTGGTGCCGATCTACCTCGGGCTCTGCGGGCTCGACCGGGACGCCGGCCACCGGGCGGCGGCCACGCTCGTCGATGCGCATCTCGGAATGGCGCTCGTCGTCGCGGCCGTGCATGCAATCGCGATGATCGGCGCCGGCGGCGGGCTCGCGTGGCTCGTGTACCGCTATCTCGGGCTGAAGTTCGTGTCGCGGAGCTGGTTCAATCTCGATGCGGTGTGGGCGTCGAGCCTGATCGTGACGGGCGCGCTGTCGCTCGGACTGGCGGCGGCGCGATAGATGGCGCGGGGATCGGCGGCGGGGAGATGCAACTGCGCAGGACCGCGCGGCGGCCCCGTTCGAAAAACGCGACAGAACGGCGTTGCCGGCCGCGCGCGATTGCCCGTCCTGCCGCGCGCCGCAGTGTTCGCTACGTCACCCTGCCCCCTCGATGCGCCGCCTGGCCGGGCCCGGCGGCCCCGATTCCGCTAAAATCGGGCCATGCGCACCCCTTCCCCATCGACCGCCTTGTCGCCTTTCGTCCGCCGTGCCCGCCCCGCTCGCGTCGCGCCGCGCCCGCCCGTCTCGTCCCGGATGGCTGCCCGATGAGCCAGGCCAATCCCCCGGATTTCGACTCGGCCGCTTTCCGGCAAGCGCTCGGCCAGTTCGCAACGGGCGTGACGGTGATCACGACGCGCGCGCCGTCCGGACAGCTGATCGGCATCACCGCCAGCTCGTTCAACTCGGTATCGCTCGATCCGCCGCTCGTGCTGTGGAGCCTCGCGCACAAATCGGCGTCGACGCCCGTGTTCCGCGGCAACAGCCACTATGTGGTGAACGTACTTGCTGCCTCGCAGCTCGACCTGTGCAAGCGCTTCTCGACCTACAAGGGCGACCGCTTCGAAGGAATCGCGCATGCGGCCGGCAACTCCGGGATGCCCGTGCTCGACGGCGCGCTCGCATGGTTCGAATGCCACAACCGCAGCCGCTATGACGAAGGCGACCACGTGATCTTCGTCGGCGAGGTTGAACGCTGCGGCGTGCGCGCCGCATCGGACACGACGCCGCCGCTCGTGTTCCACGGCGGCGGCTTCCACGGCCTTACACCGCTTTGATCGCTCCCGTGCGCGCCAGCCCGACCGGCGCGCCGGCTTCGTCCTTCAGCGTCTGCAGCACGATGTTCGAACGGATGTCCATGACGCCCGGCGCCTTGTAGAGCCGGTTCAGCACGAAATCCGAGTAGTGCTTGAGGTTGTGCGCGAGCACGCGCAGCAGATAGTGGCTCTCGCCCGTCACGACGAACGCGCCGACCACCTCCGGCCATTCGCGCAGCGCTTCCGCGAAGCGCTCGTGCCATTGATTTTCTTCGTTGCGCATCGATACCTGCACGAACGCCTCGAGTTCGAAGCCGAGCTTCTCGCGGCTCAGGCACGCGCGATAGTGCTCGATCACACCCTGCTCCTCGAGCAGGCGCATGCGGCGCAGGCAGGCGGATGGCGAAAGCGAAATGCGTTCCGCCAGGTCGAGATTGCTGATTCTGCCCTCTTCCTGCAGTACCGCCAGAATCCGGCAGTCGGTGGCATCGAGCGTGATCGCGTGCATTTTTGGTCCCCGTTTTCCCTCTGAGTCGAATTATCTGCCAATCCGGCGGTTTGTCCATGTTTATTTCGCAAGCACTTTCTGCGAGCGTCCACCTATCATTCGAAGCATCGACTCACCGAATCGTCATGCCATGGACACCCTCTGGGACATCTCGCCGCCTGTCAGCCCCGCCACCCCCGTGTGGCCGGGCGATACGCCGGTTTCCGTCGAACGCGTGTGGCGGATGGAGGCCGGCTCGCCGGTCAACGTCGCACGCCTGACGCTGTCGCCGCACACGGGCGCGCACTGCGACGCGCCGCTGCATTACGACGCCGACGGCGCGCCGATCGGCGCCGTGCCGCTCGACACCTATCTCGGCCCGTGCCGCGTGATCCATTGCATCGGCGCATCGCCGGTCGTGCGGCCGGCCGATGTCGCGGCCGCGCTCGACGGCGTGCCGCCGCGCGTGCTGCTGCGCACGTATGCACGCGCCAGCGTCGAACGATGGGACAGCGACTTCTGCGCGGTCGCGCCCGAGACCGTCGACCTGCTCGCCGCGCACGGCGTGAAGCTGATCGGCATCGATACGCCGTCGCTCGACCCGCAGGAATCGAAGACGATGGATGCGCATCACCGCGTGCGCGCGCACCGGATGGCGATCCTCGAAGGCATCGTGCTCGACGACGTGCCGCCCGGCGACTACGAACTGATCGCACTGCCGCTGAAATTCGCGACGCTCGACGCGAGCCCCGTGCGCGCGGTGCTGCGCGCGCTGCCCGCGCGTGCCTCCTGATTACCCCGACTGACGACTCAAATCATGATCAAGACCCGTGAAGACGCACTCGCGCTCGACCGCGACGATCCGCTCGCCCCGCTGCGCGACCAGTTCTCCCTGCCCGACGGCGTGATCTATCTCGACGGCAACTCGCTCGGCGCGCAGCCGCGCGCATCGGCCGCCCGCGCGCAGCAGGTGATCGGCGCCGAATGGGGCGAAGGCCTGATCCGCAGCTGGAACACGGCCGGCTGGTTCGCGTTGCCGCGCCGTCTCGGCGACAAGCTCGCGACGCTGATCGGCGGCGCACCGGGCGAAACGGTCGTCACCGACACCATCTCGATCAACCTGTTCAAGCTGCTGTCGGCGATGCTGCGCCACCAGGCCGAGCGCGCGCCCGAGCGCCGCGTGATCGTGTCGGAGCGCTCGAACTTCCCGACCGACCTGTATATCGCGCAGGGGCTGATCGAGCAGCTCGGCGGCAACTATGAACTGCGCCTGATCGACGATCCGGCCGACCTGCCGGCCGCGCTCGGCGCGGACACGGCCGTCGCGATGATCACGCACGTGAATTACCGCACCGGCTACATGCACGACATGCCGGCCGTCACGCAACTCGTGCACGACGCGGGCGCGCTGATGCTGTGGGACCTCGCGCACTCGGCCGGCGCGGTGCCGGTCGACCTGAACGGCGCGCGCGCCGACGGCGCGGTCGGCTGCACGTACAAGTACCTGAACGGCGGCCCGGGTTCGCCCGCATTCGTGTGGGTGCCGCAGCGTCATCACGCACACTTCTCGCAGCCGCTGTCCGGCTGGTGGGGCCACCGCGCACCGTTCGCGATGCAGCCGGGCTTCGCGCCCGATCCGGGCATCGCGCGCTTCCTGTGCGGCACGCAGCCGATCGTGTCGATGTCGATGGTCGAATGCGGGCTCGACGTGTTCCTGCAAACCGACATGCAGGCGATCCGCCGCAAATCGCTCGCGCTGACCGATGCCTTCATCGCGCTCGTCGAAGCACGCTGCGCGGGCCTGTCGCTGAAGCTCGTCACGCCGCGCGCGCATCACCAGCGCGGCTCGCAGGCGAGCTTCGAGCATCCGCACGGCTACGAGGTGATGCAGGCGCTGATCGCGCGCGGCGTGATCGGCGACTACCGCGAGCCGTACGTGCTGCGCTTCGGCTTCACGCCGCTCTATGTGCGCTTCGTCGACGTGTGGGATGCCGTCGAGACGCTGCGCGACATCCTCGCCACCGACGCCTGGAAGGCGCCCGAGTTCGCCGAACGCGGCGCGGTGACCTGACCGGCCTTGCCCGGCGCGCACCGCGGTCACGCGGATTGCGCGCCGCGCCCCGTCATTCAAATCTGGAGATAGTCGTGAATTCTGGTCATATGCAGCCGCCCGGCGGCGACGCGCCGGCGGGCTGCCCGTTCTCGGGCGCACGCGCCGCACATCCGGCACAAGCGGCACACGAAGCGCCGCACGTGCCGGGCGATTCCTCGGGCGAAGCCGGCTGGCACAACGCACAGCTCGATTTCTCGAAGTCGATGAGCTACGGCGACTACCTGTCGCTGAATTCGATCCTCGACGCGCAGCATCCGCTGTCGCCGGATCACAACGAGATGCTGTTCATCATCCAGCATCAGACGAGCGAGCTGTGGATGAAGCTCGCGCTGTTCGAGCTGCGCGGCGCGCTCGACGCGGTGCGCACCGACGCGCTGCCGCCCGCGTTCAAGATGCTCGCGCGCGTGTCGCGGATCCTCGAGCAACTGGTGCAGGCGTGGAACGTGCTGTCGACGATGACGCCGTCCGAGTATTCGGCGATGCGGCCGTATCTCGGGCAATCGTCGGGCTTCCAGTCGTATCAGTATCGCCAGCTCGAATTCCTGCTCGGCAACAAGAACGTGCAGATGCTGCAGCCGCATGCGCACCGGCCCGACATCCTCGAACAGGTGCGCGCGACGCTCGAGGCGCCGTCGTTCTACGACGAGGTCGTCCGCCTGCTCGCGCGACGCGGTTTCCCGATCGCGCAAGCGCGGCTCGAGCGCGACTGGACGCAGCCGACGCAGCACGACGAAACGGTCGAAGCCGCGTGGCTCGAGGTGTACCGCCACCCGCAGCAGCACTGGGAGCTCTACGAGATGGCCGAGGAACTCGTCGATCTCGAGGATGCATTCCGCCAGTGGCGCTTCCGCCACGTGACGACCGTCGAGCGCATCATCGGCTTCAAGCAGGGCACGGGCGGCACCAGCGGTGCGCCGTACCTGCGCAAGATGCTCGACGTCGTGCTGTTCCCCGAGCTCTGGCACGTGCGCACCACGCTGTAACGCACCACTCGCCCGCCGTCACGACGACGTGCGGGCCAGTTCCTCCCCTTCGCGCGGCTGCGCTGCCGCACGTGACAGCCACGGGATATGCCGCCGCACGACGAGCAGCGCGACGCAGACGATGTGCATCGCGATCGCCAGCATCGTCAGATAGGCCGTGGCGCCGCCCGTGGTGATCACGATCGCGCCCGCGAACGCACTGAGGATCGCGCCGAGCCGGCCGAACGCGAGCGCGCTTCCGGTACCCGTCGCGCGCACGGCGGTCGGTAGATGTACGCACAGAGCGCATACATCGTCGACTGCACCTCGTTGACGAACAGCGTGCAGCCCGAGCCCGACGATCAGCCAGCCCGTGTGGCGGCTTGCATCGCCCCCCATCAGCCACACCGCACTCGCCGCGCCGCCGATGCTGCACAGCACGAGCGGCCAGCGCGACCCGGCATGCGCGATCGTCCACGCGCACAGCAGCGCGCCGATCACGCCGCCGAGGTTGTACGCGGTGAGCCCCGTCCCCGCGACCGACACGCTCAGCCTGCTCGCGGCCAGCATCGTCGGCAGCCAGCTGAACGCCGCATACACGGCGAGCAGGCACATGAAGAACGCGCTCCACAGCGCGATCGTGTCGCGCGCCTTTCCGCCCGCTCATTCGGCCCGCCACCGCAGCGCACCATCGAAATGCCGTTTCCCCGCCTTGACTTTCGTTCGCCCGAATACGATCATTCGTTCACACAAAGAGCAAATGATCGTATTCGTACTCGGCAGGAAAATCTGGCACGAACAGGAGACACCGGATGAGCGCATCGCCCTCCGCCCGCACGCCCGTGCTGCTGCACATCGGCGCGGGCTCGTTTCACCGCGCGCACCAGGCGTGGTATCTGCATCGCGTGAACGCGGCCGTGCCGCCCGACGAGCGCTGGTCGCTGACCGTCGGCAACATCCGCGACGACATGCGCGCGACGATGGACGCGCTCGCCGCGCAGCACGGCGAATACACGCTCGAGACCGTCACGCCGCAAGGCGAGCGCGCGTACGAGACGATCCGCGCGATCACGCGCGTACTGCCCTGGTCGATCGATCTCGCCGCGCTGATCGACGCCGGCGCCGATCCGGCCTGCCGGATCGTGTCGTTCACCGTCACCGAAGGCGGCTACTACCTCGACGAACACAACCGGCTCGACGTCGCGAATGCCGATCTCGCGGCCGACCTGCAGGGTGCGCGCACGACGCTGTACGGCGCGCTCGCGGCGCTGCTCGCCGAACGCGTGAAGCGCGGCGCGGGCCCGCTCACGCTGCAGAGCTGCGACAACCTGCGCAACAACGGTGCGCGCTTTCGCGCGGGGATGCGCGAATTCCTCGAGCGGCGCGGGCAGGCCGACCTGCTCGCGTGGTTCGATGCGAACGTCGCGACGCCGAGCGCGATGGTCGACCGCATCACGCCGCGCCCGACCGCCGACGTGCGCGAGCGCGTGCTGGCGGCCACCGGCATCGACGACGCATGCCCGGTGATGGGCGAATCGTTCATCCAGTGGGTGATCGAGGACCGCTTCGCGGCCGGCCGGCCGCGCTGGGAGCTGGCCGGTGCCGAACTCGTCGACGACGTGCACCCGTACGAGGAAGCGAAGATCCGCATCCTCAACGCGACGCACAGCTGCATCGCGTGGGCCGGCACGCTCGCGGGCCACACGTATATCCACGAAGGCACGCACGACGCGGCGATCCGGCGCTTCGCGCACGACTACGTGACGCAGGACGTGATCCCGTGCCTGACGCCGAGCCCGCTCGATCTCGCGCGCTACCGCGACGTCGTGCTCGAACGCTTCGGCAACCCGTACGTACTCGACACGAACCAGCGCGTCGCGGCCGACGGCTTCTCGAAGATCCCCGGCTTCATCGCACCGACGCTCGTCGAATCGTTCGCACGCGGCGCGGCGCCGGTCGCCACAGCCGTGCTGCCCGCGCTGTTCCTGCGCTTTCTCGAACGCTGGGCGCGCGGCACCTTGCCGTACGCGTACCAGGACGGCGTGATGGACGAAAGCGCCGCGCGTGCGATCGTCGGGTCCGGCCATCCGGGGGCCGGCCGTCCGGAGGCCGACGACCAGGTCGCCGCGCTGTGCGCAAGCCGCGCGCTGTGGGGTTCGCTCGCCGGCAACGCGGCGCTGGTCGAGGCGTTGCGCGCCGGGCTCGCGCGGGTCGATGCATGGCTCGCGGCGCGCTGACGCGCATTGGGGCGAACCTGCCTTGGCACGTGCACGGCCGCGCGGCTAAAGTAGCGAGTCCCCACTGACGGAACGGATCGCTCATGTATCTCGGCATCGACCTCGGCACTTCGGAAGTGAAGGTGCTTCTGCTCGCCCCGGACGGCACGGTCGTCGGCACCGCCGGCTCGCCGTTCACCGTGTCGCGGCCGCATCCGCGCTGGGCCGAACAGCATCCGGACGACTGGTGGCAAGGCACGCTCGCCGCGCTCGCTGCGCTGCGCGAACGGCATCCGCAAGCGTTCGCGGCCGTGCGCGGCATCGGCCTGTCGGGCCAGATGCACGGCGCCGTGCTGCTCGGCCGCGACGACCGCGTGCTGCGCCCCGCGATCCTGTGGAACGACATGCGCAGCGCCGACGAGTGCGCGCTGCTCACCGAACGCGCACCCGACCTCCACGCCCTCGCCGGCAATCTCGCGATGCCGGGCTTCACCGCGCCGAAGCTGCTGTGGGTCGCGAAGCACGAGCCCGATGTGTTCGCGGCGACTGCCTGCGTGCTGATGCCGAAGGATTACCTGCGGTTCCGGCTCACCGGCGCGAAGGTGTCCGACCCGTCGGACGCAGCCGGCACGCTGTGGCTCGACGTCGCACGCCGCGACTGGTCCGACGCACTGCTCGCCGCATGCGGAATGACGCGTGACCAGATGCCGCGCATCGTCGAAGGCAATGCGCCATCCGGCACGCTGCGCGCGGACATCGCGCGCGAACTCGGGCTGTCGGAGGCGGTCGTGGTAGCCGGCGGCGGCGGCGACAACGCAACGAGCGCGCTCGGCATCGGTGCGATCCACGCAGGCGACGGCTTCGTGTCGCTCGGCACGTCCGGCGTGCTGAGCGTGGTCGGCGATCGCTTCATGCCGAACCCCGCATCGGCCGTGCATGCGTTCTGCCACGCGATTCCCGACCGCTGGCAATTGATGAGCGTCGTGCTGTCAGCCGCGAGCTGCCTGCGCTGGGTCTGCAAGCTGACCGGCACCGACGAGCCCGCCCTGCTCGCCGAAGTCGAGGCGCTCGACGCCGACGCGCTCGCGACGGCCCCGCTGTTCCTGCCCTACCTGTCCGGCGAGCGCACGCCGCACAACGATCCGTACGCACAAGGCGTGTTCTTCGGGATGACGCATGCGACCGAACGCGCGCATCTCGGCTACGCGGTGCTCGAAGGCGTGACGCTCGGCCTCGCCGACGGTCTCGACGCGCTGCATGCGGCCGGCGTCGAAACCGCCCAGCTGTCGCTGATCGGCGGCGGCGCGCGCAGCGCGTACTGGGCACAACTGATCGCCGATGCGCTGAACGTGCGCACGCGCCAGCACGGCGGCGGCGAAACGGGTGCGGCGCTCGGCGCGGCGCGGCTCGGCTGGCTGGCTGTCGGCGGCGATCCGCATGCGGTGCTGGCCAAGCCGCCGGTGCGGGCCGAATACGCGCCGGATGCCGCCCGCCATGCGCTGCTGCGCGAACGCCTCGATGCGTTTCGTTCGCTGTACCGCCACGTGCGGCCGCTGTACGAACCCTCGCGCGCACGGCTCGCGTAAGCGCCGCCTGTCACGCGCGCCGGCCGTCGGCCGCATGCGCGACATGCGGTACAGTGGATGCCGTCATGCGGCCCGCCGGCCGGCCCGCGGGCGGCCCCCCAGCTCCGAACCGAATCGCTATCGTGTCCAAGTCCTCAGAAAAACTCGATCTCGCCACGCGTGCCGCGTGGCTCTACTACGTCGCGGGCGACACGCAGAACGAGATCGCGGAAAAGCTGCAGGTGTCGCGCCCGGTCGCACAACGCCTCGTCGCGTTCGCGGTCGAGAAGAACCTGATCCGCGTGCGCGTCGACCACCAGCTCGCCGACTGCCTCGATCTCGGCGCACAGTTGTCGAAGCGCTACGGCCTCGCGATGTGCGAAGTCGTGCCCGTCGATGCCGATGCGCCCGACGCGATCGACCGCAAGCTCGCGGTCGCCGGCGCGCAGGTGATGGAGCGCTACCTGAACGAAACGCGGCCGATGGTGATCGCGGTCAGCAGCGGCCGGACGCTGAAGGCCGCGGTCGCACAGATCGCGCAGATCGACCGACCGCAGCACCGCCTCGTGTCGATGGTCGGCGCGATCGCGGCCGACGGTTCGTCGAACCGCTACGACGTCGCGCAGTACATCTCCGAGAAAACCGGCAGCAAGCACTTCCTGCTGCCCGCGCCGCTGTTCGCCGACAGCGCCGCCGAGCGTGCGCAGTGGTGCAATCACCGGCTGTACCGGATCGTCGAGGCACTGTCGGGCCAGGCCGACGTCGCGTTCGTCGGGATCGGCAACATCGGCCCGCACTGCCCGCTCTACGAAGACGGCTTCATCACCGAACAGGAGCGCGACGAGATGACCGCGCTCGGCGCGGTGGCCGAACTGCTCGGCGTGCCGATCGACGCGCAAGGCAAGCTGATCGATGTGTCGACCGGCACGCGCGTGACGAGCGTGTCGCTCGCCACGCCGCCGAAGCGCCCGACGATCGCGTTCGCGGGCGGCCCGAAGAAACGCGATGCGGTGATCGCCGCATTGCGCGGCGGCTGGATGTCGGGGCTCGTCACCGACGAGACGTGCGCGAGGGCGGCGCTGGAAGCGTAGCCGGCGTGCCGGCTTCCCGTCACCGCATGCGGTCGCCGCACGGCGGATCGCCGACGCGTCCGGACAACCCGGGCATCACTGCAGAAACCCGGGCATCGTGGCCTTCATGATGGCCTCCGCCTTATTGGCCACGCGAAGCTTGTGCATCACGTTCATCAAGTGAAACTTCGCAGTCCGGTCATAGATGGACAGAATCAATCCGATATCGGCATACGTCTTGCCTGCCGCAGTCCATTTCAGCACCTCCTTCTCGCGCGCCGTCAGCGATCGCGCCCGCACCTGCACACTGCCAACTCACGCGGCACGCGGCGCCGGAAACGCATGCCGGCGAGCCCGCCATGCGCCGACCCACGCGGCCGCCAGCAGCGCGACGAGCACCCACGGAATCGCGCCCGCCCCCGTTGCGCCGAGCAGCATCCCGCCCGCGATTCCGCCACCCGCGATCGCGAGGTTCCACACCGTCACGAGCATCGACTGCGCAACATCCGCCGCCTCTCCCGCGGCGTTCGCGGTGGCCGTCTGGAACAGCGTCGGCGCGCCGCCGAACGCGAGCCCCCACAGCGCGACACCCGCATAGACGATCGCCATGCCGGAACCGGCGCCGAGCATCGCCGCCGCGATGGCGAACAACGCGATGCTGGCGAGCGTCAGCCGCCGTTGCGCGGCGCCGATCCACGCGCCCGTCAGCGCGATGCCGACCAGCGACGCGATACCGAACACGAGCAGCACCGCATCGACCTGCGCGCCCATCCGCACGCCCGCGAGAAACGGCGCGACGTACGTATACAGCAGGTTGTGCGCCAGCACGTACGCGAACATCACGGTCAGCACCGGCCTCACGCCGGGCAGCGTCATCACGCCGAGCACCGGCTCGCGCGCGCCGGCCGGCTGCCCCGGATAATCGGGCAGACGCCAACGGATCCAGCCGATCAGCACGAGCGCCGCGAGCGTGATACCCGCGAACGCGACGCGCCACCCGAGCGCCGCGCCGAGTGCGGTGCCGGCCGGAATGCCAATCGACATCGCGACCGGCGCGCCGAGCATCGCGACCGCGATCGCCCGGCCACGCAACGAGGCATCGACCATCCGGCTCGCGTAGCCGGCGAGCAGCGCCCACAGCAGCCCGGCCGCCATCCCCGCGACGAAGCGCGCGGCGAGCGTCAGCGCGTAGTACGGCGACACGGCCGTCAGCGCATTCGACACGACGAAGCCGGCCAGCGCCGCGAGCAGCAGCGTGCGCCGGCGCATCGCGCGCGTCGCGGCGACGAGCGGAATCGCCGCGACGATCGAGCCGAGCGCATACACGGTCACGAGCTGGCCGATCAGCGCCTCGGGCACGCGCAGGTCGGCGCTCATCAGCGGCAGCAGGCCGGCCGGCAGCGCCTCGGTGAGAATCGTGATGAACGCGGCCGTCGCGAGCGCCAGCAGGTTCGCAACCGGCAGGCGCGCGCCGGCCTGCACCGGCTGAACGGCCAGCTCGTCATCGATCGTCGTGCAGTCGCTCATGCCGCGCTCCCGGTTTCGACGCCGTAGACCGCATCGCGCACCGCGGTCACGATCCGCCCGTCGAGGCCCTCGTACAGCGTGTTGGTCAGCGCGACGGCCGTCAGCCCCGCCGCGCGGTCGACGAACCACGTGTGCCCGTACGCGCCGCCCCCGCGCCAGGTGCCGACCGACTCCGGCGACTGCGCGGCCACCGGATCGCGCAGCACCGAGAACCCGAGCCCGAAGCCGAAACCGGGCGCATCCCGCAGTTCGCGCGCACCCGGCTGGACGCGCGCCATCTCGTCGACCCATGCGGGTTCGAGCCAGCCGTCGCGGCCCGTGCGCAGCGCATCGAGCAGCGTCACGCAATCGCGTGCGGTGCCGACCATCCCCGCGCCGCCCGACGGCCACGCATCGGCATCGAACACGCGCGCCGGCTCGAAGCGGATGCCGATCGTGCCGTCGAACACCGGCACGAGATCGACGTCCGCCATCCGGCGCGGAGCGCCCGGCGTGCTCACGTAAGGCGTCGCGAAGCGTGCGGCGTCGTGCGCGACGAACGCGGTGTCGGTCATCCCGAGCGGTGTCGTGACGAGCGCGGCAACCGCGTCGGCGAGCGGCCGCCCGTCGACCGCCTCGATCAGCGCGCCGACCACGTCCATCGACAGCGAATAGCCCCACGACGTACCCGGCGCGAACTGCAGCGGCACGCTGGCGATGCGCCGCAGGTTCTCGGCGAGCGACAGACCCGAGCGGTCCATTCCGTCGGACACGCCGGCGCGTGCATACGGGCCGTCGCCGTCCGCTTCGAGGAAGCGGTAGCCGAGGCCGGCCGTATGCGACAGCAGATGACGCAACGTGATGACGGCAGGCGTGCCGTCGGTCAACGTCGGGCGGAATCCGGGCAACGAGCGGGCGACCGGTTCGTCGAGCGCGATGCGCCCCGCTGCGACCAGCCGCATCGCGGCGGCCGCCACGACCGGCTTCGTGACCGACGACAGGCGGAACAGCGCGTCGTCCCGCATCGGCGTGCCGGCTTCCCGATCGGCAAGGCCGACGGCGCGCGCATAACGCAGCTCGCCGTCCTGCGCGACCAGCACGACCGCGCCGACCATGCGCGCGTCGGCGAGCGCGCGATCCAGCGCGTCGTCGAGCCGGTGGCGCAGCGCGGCGTCCGGTTCCACGCGCAAGGCGGTGACAGGCAGGGATGACATGACGTGACCTCTCGGCAATGAACGAGCGCTCATCGTAGGGAGCCGACGCAAGAAGAAAAACCGGGGTAGAGTTCCGGACAATCCGGACGCCGGCGTCCGCAATCGGAAACTCGCATGGAAAACCTCGGCGGCTTCGTCGTGTTCGTTCAGGTCGCGGAAACGCGCAGTTTTGTCGCGGCCGGACGTGCGCTCGGGCTATCGGCTTCGGCGATCGGCAAACGCATCGCGCGGCTCGAGGCGCGGCTGAAGGTGCGGCTCTTTCACCGCAGCACGCGCAGCATCACGTTGACCGCCGAAGGCACGCGCTTTCTCGAACGGTGCCGGCGCGTGATCGCCGAGCTCGACGCGGCCGAGCAGGAACTGACGCACAGTGCCGAAGCGCCACGCGGGCGCTTGCGCGTGAGCCTGCCGACGATCGGCACGCTGCTGCTGCCGGTGCTCGCCGATTTCATGGCCGCGTATCCGGAGATCGAGCTCGACATCGATTTCAGCGACCGGCTCGTCGACGTCGTCGACGAAGGGTTCGACGCGGTGCTGCGCACCGGCCAGCCCTCCGATTCCCGGCTGTCGTCGCGGCTGCTCGGCCACTTCCGCCAGCACCTCGTCGCGTCCCCCGGCTATCTCGACCGGCACGGCACGCCGCGCACGCCGGCCGATCTCGCGCAGCACCGCTGCCTGCACTACCGTTTCCCGACCAGCGGCAAGCTCGAGACCTGGCCGCTGCGCGTGCCGCGCGCGGGCACGCCGCCCGAAGTGCCGGTCGCGATGGTCAGCAACAGTGCGGAAGCGCGCCTGTGCTTCGCGCTGCGCGGGCTCGGCATCGCGTGCCTGCCCATCTTCTTCGTGCGCGAGGCGCTCGCGGACGGCACGCTGCGCGCGGTGCTCGACGAACACGTCGCGAGCTGCACGCCGGTCTACGTGCTGTGGCCGTCGGGCCGCCACCCGACGCCGAAGCTGCGCGCGTTCGTCGATTACATGGCCGCGCACCTGCCGCTGTGACCGCGGCCGGCCGTCATGCGGCCTTCGCGTGCACGCTCAGCCGGCGGAACGCCTGGCCGTGTTCGTCGAACAGGTGGCAGTGCTCGGCCTGCGCGTGCACGTGGAGCGCCTCGCCGGTGCGGTACGTGTCGAGCGGCGGAATCCGCGCGATCAGCCCGTCCGGCGCAACGGCCGACTCCGCATACAGGTACGCGGCGTCGCCGAGCGATTCCACGGCCATCGTCCGCGCGGCCACGCCGGTGGCCGCGGCTTCGACCTTCAGGTGCTCGGGCCGCACGCCGACCGTCACCGCCGCGCCGCGCTGCAGCCCCGCCGCCTCGACCGCGACGCGCTGCGTCTCGCCGCTGTCGAAGCGCACGAGCACGCCGCCGGCATCGACCGAATCGACGGTGCCCGTCAGGAAGTTCATCTTCGGCGACCCGATGAAGCCCGCGACGAACTGGTTCGCCGGCGCGTGGTAAAGCTCGTTCGGCGTGCCGACCTGCTGCACCGCGCCGCCCGACAGCACGACGATCTTGTCCGCGAGCGTCATCGCCTCGACCTGGTCGTGCGTCACGTAGATCATCGTCGTCTTCAGCTCGTCGTGCAGCCGCGCGAACTCCAGCCGCATCTTCACGCGCAGCGCCGCGTCGAGGTTCGACAGCGGTTCGTCGAACAGGAACACCTTCGGCTTGCGCGTGATCGCGCGGCCGATCGCGACACGCTGCCGCTGGCCGCCCGACAGCTGCTTCGGCTTGCGGTCGAGCAGATGGTCGATGTGCAGGATCTTCGCGGCGTTCTTCACCGCCTGGTCGATCTCGGGCTTCTTCGCGCCGGCGAGCTTCAGGCCGAACGCCATGTTGTCGTACAGCGTCATGTGCGGGTACAGCGCATACGACTGGAACACCATCGCGATGCCGCGCTTCGCGCTCGGCACATCGTTGACCTTCGCGCCGTCGATCAGCAGGTCGCCGCTCGAGATGTCCTCGAGGCCCGCGATCATCCGCATCAGCGTGGATTTTCCGCAGCCGCTCGGGCCGACGAACACGACGAATTCGCCGTCGGCGATGTCGAGGTTCACGTTGCGCAGCACTTCGGTTTCGTCGTAGCGCTTCGCGATGTTGCGCAGGAGCACGCTTGCCATGATCTGTCTCCGTTCGTTCGTGATGCGAGACGCGCCGCGTCGGACGCGGCGCGCAATCGTTCGTGGTTGCTAGTTCGGCAGCACCGCGCCGGTCGCCTGCCAGCGCGCGACGTAGCCGGGCAGTTCGTGCATGTCGTCGAATACGTGGCGCGCGCCGATCCCGCGCAGCGCGTCGATCTGCGCGGCCGACGCATGCCCGCCGCCGACGAAGCCGAGCACGGTCATGCCGGCCGCGGCGGCCGCGGTGATGCCGGTCGCGCTGTCCTCGACCACGAGGCACTGGGCAGGCACGACGCCGAGCGTACGCGCGGCCGCGAGATACACGTCCGGCGCGGGCTTCGGCCGTGCGACGGCATCCGCGCAGAACAGCCGGTCGCCGAAGAAGCGCGCGAGGCCCGTGCGCGCCAGCGCCGCCTCGACGTAGGCGCGGTAGCTGTTGCTCGCGCAGGCCGTCGTCAACTGAATCGCGTCCAGCGCCGCATCGATGCCGTCGACCATCGGCGCGTTGACGGCCGCCGCCTCGACCGCGCGGCGGATCGCGTCGACATCGCCGGCCGACAGCGTGCGCCCGACGGCGTCGCCCGCGCCGGCCAGCACGCGCTCGATGCGCAGCCCGAGCAACGGCATCACGGCCGGCCGCGCATCGACGCCCGGCCAGCGCGCGTCGAGTTCGCGCACGATCACGTCGGCCGCCACGGCCTCGCTGTCGATCAGTACACCGTCGCAATCGCAGATCAGGACGTTCGCGCTCATTTGACGGCTCCGAACGTGAGCCCGCGCACGAGCTGCTTCTGCGACAGCCAGCCGACGATCAGGATCGGCGCGACCGCCAGCAGGGAAGCTGCGGACAGCTTCGCCCAGAACAGCCCTTCGGGGCTCGAGTACGACGCGATGAACACGGTGAGCGGCGCGGCGTTCGAGCTCGACAGGTTGATGCTCCAGAACGCTTCGTTCCACGACAGGATCACGAGCAGCAGCGCGGTGGAGGCGAGCCCCGGCAGCGCCATCGGCATCAGCAGGTAGACGATCTCCTGCCACGTCGACGCGCCGTCGATGCGCCCGGCTTCGAGGATGTCCTTCGGGATCTCGTTGAAGTATGTGAAGGTCATCCACACCGCGATCGGCAGGTTGATCAGCGTGTAGACGATCACGAGGCCCGACACGGTATCGAGCAGCCCCGCGTTTTTCCACAGCAGGTAGATCGGCACGAGCACGCCGACCGACGGCATCATCTTCGTCGACAGCATCCACAGCAGCACCTTCTGCGTGCGGTGGTTCGGGAAGAACGCCATCGCGTACGCGGCCGGCACCGCGAACAGCAGCGAGATCACCGTGACGCCGGCCGAGATCAGCACCGAATTCCAGGCGAACGAAAAGTAGTTGCTGCGCGCGAATACCTCGCGGAAGCTGTCGAGCGTCGGCATGAAGAACAGCGTCGACGCATACGCCTGCTGCTCGGTCTTGAACGCGGTGATCGCCATCCAGAAGATCGGGAAGAACAGCAGGAGCGCGATCAGCCACGCGAGCGTGCCGGGCAGCGCACGCCGCACGAGGTCGAACACGGCCGGCACGCGCCGGCCTTCGAAGGTCAGGTCGCTCATTTTTCGTACTCCCCCTTCAGGTTGCGCGCGAGCATCCGCACCAGGAAGAACGACACGACGTTCGCGACCACGACGGCGATGATGCCGCCCGCGGACGCGAGGCCGACGTCGAACTGCTGCAGGCCGAGCGCGTAGATCAGGTACGACAGGTTGGTCGTCGCGTCGCCGGGGCCGCCGCCGGTCGTGGTGTAGATCTCCGCGAAGATCGACAGCAGGAAGATCGTCTCCATCATCACGACCACGGCGATCGCGCGCTTCAGGTGCGGCAGCGTGATGTAGAAGAACATCGCGATCGGGCCCGCGCCGTCGATGCGCGCGGCTTCCTTCTGCTCCTGGTCGAGCGACTGGATCGCGGTGAACAGGATCAGGAACGCGAACGGCAGCCACTGCCACGCGACGATGATGATCACCGCGGTGAGCGGGTAGTCGGCGAACCAGTCGATCGGCGTCATCCCGAGCGCGCGCATCGCGTTCGCGACGAGCCCGTACACAGGGTGCAGGATCATGTTCTTCCAGATCAGCGCGGACACCGTCGGCATCACGAAGAACGGCGCGATCGCGAACAGGCGCGCGACGCCCTGCCCGTAGAACTTGCGGTCGAACAGCACGGCCATCAGCACGCCGCCGACCACCGTGATCGCGAGCACCGCGCCGATCAGCACGAGCGTGTGCCAGATCGCGGGCAGGAACGACGGATCGGTCGCGAGGAAGCGGTAGTTGTCGAGCCCGGCGAAACCTTTCACGTCCGGGTTCAGCAGGTTGTAGCGCGAGAACGAATACCAGATCGTCATCGCGAGCGGGATCGACATCCACAGCAGCAGCACCGCGACGGACGGCGAGACGAGCCAGCTCGCGCCGCCGCGCGCGCGGCGCGGCGCGCCGGGCGGCGACGACGCGTCGCCGACCGACGGCGCATGAGCATGGCTCAGGGGAAGACGTAAATGACGCATGATCGGCGTTCCTCCGGTTGATGCGCGGGCGCGAACGGCCCGCCCGCCTTTCGGCTTCGCCGGCCCGCGGCATGTGCAACGGCGCACGCCGCGGGCCGCGTGACTGCCGGCGCGTTACTTCTTGTAGCCGGCCTGCCGTACCGCGCGGTCCGCGGCGGCCTGCCCGGCGGCGAGCGCCTGGTCGACCGTCATCTGGCCCGCGACCGCACCGGCGATCGACTGGCCGACCACCGTGCCGAACGACTGGAATTCAGGAATCCCGACGTACTGCACGCCCGTGTACGGCACCTTCTTCAGCGACGGATCGTTCGGGTCGGCCGTCTCGATCGCCTTCAGCACGAAGTCCGAGAACGGCGCGGCGGCCTTGTACTCGGGGCGCTGGTAAGTCGACGTGCGCGTGCCCGGCGGCACCGACGCCCAGCCTTCGTCCTTGCCGACCATCTCGATGTACTGCTTCGACGTCGCCCATGCGATGAACTTGCGCGCGGCGTCCTGCTGCTTCGACGTCTTCGGCACGGCCAGCGCCCACGCCCACAGCCAGTGCGAGCCCTTCGGCGTGGCGGCGACCGGCGCGGCCGCGAAGCCGATCCTGTCGGCCACCTGCGACTGCTGCTTGTTGTAGAGCATCCCGGCCGCGACCGTCGCGTCGATCCACATCGCGCACTTGCCCGATGCGGTGAGCGTCAGGTTCTCGTTGAAGCCGTTCGAGCTCGCTCCCGGCGGGCCGTCCTTCTTCAGCAGGTTCACGTAGAACGTGATCGCCTTCTTCCATTCCGGCGACGTCAGCTGCGCATTCCAGTTCTCGTCGAACCAGCGCCCGCCGAACGTGTTCACGACCGTCGACACGTACGCCATGTTCTCGCCCCACCCGGCCTTGCCGCGCAGGCAGATCCCGTAGGTCCCCTTCGCCTTGTCGGTGAGCTTGTCCGCGAACTCGGCGATCTGGTCGTAGGTCGGCTGGTCGGGCATCTTCAGCCCCTTCGCCGCGAACAGGTCCTTGCGGTAGAACGTCATCGAGCTCTCGACGTAGAACGGCAGCGCGTACAGTTGGCCGTTGTACGACAGGCTGTCGCGCGCGGTCTTCACGATGTCGTTCAGGTCGTAGTCGGCGGGCAGGCCCGTGATCGGCGCGAGCCAGCCGCGCTTGCCCCACTGCGGCGTCTCGTAGGTGCCGATCGCCATCACGTCGAACTGGCCGCTGCCGGTCGTGATGTCGGTCGTCGCGCGCTGGCGCAGCACGTTTTCCTCGAGGATCACCCAGTTCAGCTTGATGTCCGGGTTCGCCTTCTCGAACGCCGGCGACAGCTTCTTCAGCTCGATCATGTCGGGATTGTTCAGCGTCGCGATCGTCAGCGTGCCGGCGGACGCGGCGCAGGCCGCCGTCGCGAGCGCGGCTCCGGCGAAGCAGCGTGCGGCGGCGTCGAGCATCTTTCGTTGCATGGCATGTCTCCTGTGTTTGTTCGAAGTGTCGTCGGTCCTGCGTTTCCTTCGCGGCCCGTCATGCCGGCCGCTGCATTCCGCACGCGCGCGCATAGTGCGCGATCACGTCGCGTATCCGGTGGCGCACCCACGCGCGCGGCTCCTTCGCGAGCCCGCCCGTGCGGCACGCCGCGTAGACATCCGGCAGCCACTGCGCGACGAGCGTCTCCGGCACCGGCTGCCGCGCGAGGTTGTCGAACAGTTGCTCGACCGCGGCCGCGACGGCCGGCTGCAGCCAGTAGTAGCGAATCCGGTCGCTGTAGCTGAACTGGCGCGCGAGCCGCTGCTCGGTTTCGTCGCCGCGGTAGTACGGCGCCCAGTGCTCGGGCTGCGCGCGCATCGCGGCGTCGACCACGTCGCGCAACCGCGAGCGCTGCCCGACGTCGCCGGTCAGCGCGTCCTCGATGAAGGTCAGCGCGAACAGCGCCTCGCGCAGCGCGAACGTCAGTGCGGGGCCGACCTTCAGCACCGCGAAGTGGTCCCGCACGAGCGCGGCGAGTGCCCCCTCGGTCTGGTAATCCGTCGAATGCGCCTCGAACACGAGGTGCGGTGTCTGCAGGATACTCGCGCCGAGCGCCGCGGCCTTCGCGCTGTCGTAGTCGAGCACGTGGCGATCGTCGAAGTCGACGCCCGGCTGCGCGACGACCGCGACGACGCGCGCCCACGCGTCGTCGAGCCCGGCCGCCGCGAACGCGGCGCGGTGCGCATCGAGCGTCGCCGCGATGCTGTCGCTGCGCGTGACCGCGATCTGCGCGATCGCCGCATCGCCGTCGTGGCCGCTGTTGCCGCTGACTTCACCGCCCGGCGTCGGCACCTCGGTGCCGATCACGTAGACGGGCGCGATGCCGGTGCGCGCCGCCGCGTCTTCCGCCACGCGGCACAGTTCGGCCGCGCGCGCGGCGATCGTGCGATCGTCGAGCCGCACCGGATCGTCCGCGCACGCCATGCTCGCATCGAGGTGGATTTTTTCGAAGCCGGCTTCCACATAGGCGGCGACCATCGTGCCCGCCTCGCGCATCGCATCGGCCGCGCGGCGGTGCCGCCACGGGTTCGGCCCAAGATGGTCGCCGCCGAGCACGAGCGCCGACGGCGCCAGCCCGCAACGCCGGGCGATCGCGTCGACGTCGCGGCGGAAATCGGCGGGCGTCATGCCCGTATAACCGCCGAGATGGTTCACCTGGTTGCAGGTCGCCTCGATCAGGAGCGGCGAGCCATCCGCGCGCGCCGCTTCGCACGCGGCCTCCAGCACGAGCCGGTGCGCGCTGCAGATCGAATAGATGCCGCGCTGCGCGTCCGCGCGGTTCGCATCGAAGATCATCCGCAGCACGGCGTCCGCATGGGCGGTGCGCGGGCGTTCGGCGAAGGTCGTCAGGCCGGACATGCGATACCTCGTTCGGTCAGGAAGCGGTCGATCTCGGCCGCGCTGCTGTTGCCTTCCATCGGGCCGCGCCGCGTGACCGCGATCGCGCCGGCCGCGTTCGCGCGGCGCAATGCGGCATCGATCGGCACGCCCGCGACGAAGCTCGCCACGAGCGTGCCGCCGAAGCAGTCGCCGGCGCCGGTCGGGTCGATTTCGTCGACCTGAAAGGCCGGTGCTTCGACGCGGTCGGCGCGGTCAAATGCAACGCTGCCTTGCGCGCCGCGTTTCAGCACGACACGCTCGAGCAGCGGATGCGTCGCGAGCAGGCCCGCGATCGCGCGCTCGGCCGGCTGCGGCCCGCAGAAGAACGGCAAATCGGCCTCGCTCGGCATGAACAGGTGGCACGCGGCGAGCATCGTCTCGAGCGCCGCGCGCATCGGGCGAAAGCTCAGCATCTCGGGCCGCACGTTCGGATCGAACGACACCTTCGCGCCGGCGCGCGCGGCCTCGATCACGCCGCGCTGCACGGCCGCGATCGCCGATTCGCTCGTCAGCGACGAGCCCATCACGTGGAAATAGCGGCAGCCGTCGAACATCGCGGTATCGACGTCGGACGCATCGACGCACGCGGCCGCACTGGTGGACAGACTGTAGACGAAGCTGCGCGAGCCGTCGTCGCGATACGCGACGAACGCGGTTCCGGTCGGACGCGCGACACGACGGATGCGCGCGACGTCGACACCATCGCGCTCGAGCCGCGCGACGATCGCGTCGCCGAACGCATCGCGACCGACGCAGCCCGCATACGCGACGCGCGCGCCGAGCCGTGCGGCCTGGTCGGCGAAGATCGCCGGCGCGCCGCTCGGGAACGGCCCGGCGAACAGGCCCGGCGCGTCGAAACCCTGGCCGCGCTCGGCGGCGACGAATTCGGCCAGCAGTTCGCCGGCGACGACGATCTCGGCCATCAGGCGTGCCCTCCCCGTTCGACGGTGGCCGCGGTGAGCGGCGCGGCCGCCCCGTCGCAGGCCGGCCGGCAAGTGACGCGTGCGAGCGGCGTCACGTCAGCTCATCCAGTTGCCGCCGTCGACGTTCAGCGTCTGGGCGGTGACGTAGTCGGCGTCGGACGACGCGAGGAACAGCGCGGCGCCCGTCAGGTCGCCCGGCACGCCCATGCGGCCGAGCGGCACGGCTTCGCCCACGAGCCGCTTCTTCTCGCCGAGCGGCCGGTTCTCGTAGCGCGCGAACAGCGCATCGACCTGCTCCCACATCGGCGTGTCGACGACGCCGGGCGCGATGCCGTTCACGTTGATCCGGTGCGGCGCGAGCGCGAGCGCGGCCGACTGCGTGTAGCTGATCACCGCGGCCTTGGTCGCGCAGTAGTGCGAAACGAGCGCCTCGCCGCGACGCCCGGCCTGCGACGACATGTTGACGATCTTGCCGCCGCGCCCCTGCTCGACCATCCGCTGCGCGACGGCCTGCATCAGGAAGAACAGCCCTTTCACGTTGACCGCGAACAGCCGGTCGAACACGTCCCACGATTCGTCGAGGATCGGCCGCATGTCGAACAGCGCCGCGTTGTTGAACAGGATGTCGACGCCGCCGAAGCGCTCGACCGCCGTGGCGACGATGCGCTCGATGTCGTCGCGGCGCGTGACGTCCGCGGTGATGGCCACCGCGCGGCCGGGGTTCGTTTCGATGAGCCGCGCGAGCGAGCCGCTGGCAGGCTTCAGGTCGACGAGTACGCAGCGCGCGCCCTCGTCCAGATAGCGTTGCGCGACCGCCTCGCCGATGCCGCTTGCGGCGCCCGTCAGGATCGCGACCTTGTCTTCCAGTCTCACTGGCTGTCTCCGGTTCGTTCTGCTTTACGACGGCCGCGAGATGAACTAACGCTCGCCAACCGATCAATTGCTCTGTTGTTGATCGAATGATCGGATACGCGATTCGCGCTGTCAAGGCAACATGACGGCTTTCTATGATGCGCTGCGGCACAACGGCGCACCGCGGCGGCCCGCCACGCGCGCCCGGCAAGGCGCGGCGCGCGCGGTGCGGCGCGGTCGGATCGGCGATGAAGGGGACGGAGCGAGGACGAAAAGGGGAATTCGCGCTGCACGGCGCGGCGATACGTTATATCATCGCCATACTTTGTTTCACGCCCAGCTTCACGCCATGGCTACCTCATCGTCCATTGACGCCCGGCTGTCCCGGGCCGACGCATTCGCCGCCGAGCACGGGCTCGCGTGGACGCCGCTGCGCCGCCAGGTCTACGAACGCGTGCTGGCCGCGCAGCGCCCGATCGGCGCGTACGACCTGCTCGCCGAGCTCGAGCCGCAGCGCGGCCGCGTGCCGCCCACGACCGTCTACCGCGCACTGGATTTCCTCGTCGAGCACGGCTTCATCCACCGGATCGAATCGAAGAACGCGTTCTTCGCGTGCTGCGAGATCGGCGTCCCGCACGAAGGCCAGTTCCTGATCTGCGATTCGTGCGGCGACACCGTCGAGATTCCCGGCGGCGATCTCGCGAAGCAGTTGTCCGCGAGCGAGCCCGCGCACGGTTTCGAAGTCCACCATCAGGTCGTCGAGCTGAGCGGCCTGTGCGGACACTGCAAGCGCAAGCCCGCGCAACGCTGACGCGTATCGGGCGGCACACGCGCCGCCCCCTTCCAACGAGGAGTTCCATGCCCATTGCCCTGAAGCGCGCGCCGCGGCGCGCCCTGACGCCTGTCCGCTGGCTCGCCGCTGCCGTCTCCACGGCCGCCGCGCTATCGCTCGCGGCGCCCGCGTTCGCGCAGGCCGCGACCGTCAACGTCGTCGCCGCCGAGAATTTCTACGGCGACGTCGCGTCGCAGATCGGCGGCAGCCATGTCGCGGTGACGAGCATCCTCAGCAATCCCGACCAGGATCCGCACCTGTTCGAAGCGAGCCCGAAGACGGCCCGCGCGCTCCAGCACGCGCAGCTCGTGATCTACAACGGCGCGAACTACGATCCGTGGATGAGCAAGCTGCTCGGCGCGTCGAAGCAGGCGAAGCGCGCGACGATCGTCGTCGCCGACCTGGTCGGCAAGAAGGCCGGCGACAACCCGCACCTGTGGTACGACCCGGCGACGATGCCGGCCGCCGCACGCGCGATCGCGGCCGAACTCGGCCGCGCCGATCCGGCGAACAAGGCCGAATACGATGCGAACCTGCAGAAGTTCGTCGCGTCGCTGAAGCCCGTCGACGACAAGGTCGCCGCGCTGCGCGCGCAGTACAAGGGCGTGCCGGTGACGGCCACCGAGCCGGTGTTCGGCTACCTGTCCGACGCGATCGGCCTCGACATGCGCAACCAGCGCTTCCAGCTCGCGACGATGAACGACACCGAGGCCAGCGCGCAGGACGTCGCCGCGTTCGAGAACGACCTGCGCAAGAAGCAGGTACGCGCGCTGATCTATAACAGCCAGGCCGAAGAACCGATGACCAAGCGCATGCTGAAGATCGCACGCGACGGCGGCGTGCCGACCGTCAGCGTCACTGAGACGCAGCCGGCCGGCAAGACTTTCCAGCAATGGATGGCCGGCCAGCTCGACGCGCTCTCGGCCGCGCTTGCCGCCGGCAAGAAATAAACAACCGTAACGCCATGACCGCCACTCCCCACGCACTCGCCGTCGATCGCGTCACGCTCGAACTGGGCGGACGCACGATCCTGCGCGACGTCAGCTTCGCGATCGAACCCGGCGAATTCGTCGGCGTGCTCGGGCCGAACGGCGCGGGCAAGACGACGCTGATGCGCGCGGTGCTCGGCCTCGTGCCCGTGTCGGCCGGCACGCTGTCCGTCGGCGGCGTGCCGGTCGTACGCGGCAACGCGTCGATCGGCTACATGCCGCAGATTCGCAGCGGCCTCGCGAACCGCCGGATGCGCGGCTACGACTTCGTCGCGATGGCCGCCGACGGCCACCGCTGGGGGCTGCCGCACACGAACGCGGCGACGCGCCGCGACGTCGACCGCGTGCTCGATCTCGTCGGCGGCCCGACGCTTGCCCGCCGGCCGCTGTCGGAACTGTCCGGCGGCGAGCGGCAGCGCCTGCTGCTCGCGCAATGCCTGCTCGGCAGCCCGAAGCTGCTGCTGCTCGACGAGCCGCTGATCAGCCTCGACCCGAACCACCAGCGCGGCGTCGTCGAGCTCGTGCGCAACGTGCAGCGCGAGCTCGGCATCACCGTGCTGTTCTCCGCGCACGAACTGAATCCGTTGCTGAACGCGCTCGACCGTGTGCTGTATCTCGGCAACGGCGTCGCGGCGCTCGGCACCGTCGACGAGGTGATCACGAAGCACGTGCTGTCGCGGCTCTACGGATCGCCGATCGACGTGATGCGCGTGAACGGCAAGATCTTCGTGATGTCGGGCGACGTCGAGATCGAGAAGCACGACCACGAACACGAGGACGACGACGGCCACTCGCACGGCGGTGGCGGCGGCCACGGCCATCACCACCACGGACACGCTCATCCCGGGCACTCGCACGATGTTTGAATACGACTTCATGATCAACGCCTTCGCGGCGTCGGGGATCGTCGCGGTGCTCGCGGGCATCGTCGGCTACTTCCTGGTGCTGCGCGGGCAGACCTTCGCCGGCCATGCGCTGTCGCACGTCGGCTTCACCGGCGCGACGGGCGCGGTGCTGCTCGGCATCTCGCCGATCTGGGGGATGGTCGGTTTCACGCTCGCGGCCGGGATCGGGATGGGCGCGCTCGGCGAAAAGCTCGCGGGCCGCGACGTCGCGATCGGCGTGATCCTGTCGGGTGCGCTGGGTTTCGGCCTGCTGTTCCTGCATTTCTACACATCGTTCGCGACGCAGGTCACCGCGCTGCTGTTCGGCAACGTGCTCGCGGTGAGCCACGACACGCTCGCGGTGCTCGCCGGCATCGGCGCCGTGAGCCTGCTCGCGCTCGCGCTGATCGCGCGGCCGCTGCTGTTCGCGTCGCTGCAGCCCGAACTGGCCGAAGCCAAGGGCGTGTCGCTGCGCACGGTGTCGATGCTGTTCCTCGCGGTGTGCGCGCTCGCCGTGGCCGCGGCCACGCAGATCGTCGGCGTGCTGCTGGTGTTCACGCTGCTGGTCGGGCCGGCTGCCGCCGCGCAGAACGTGACGACGCGGCTGTCGACCGGCGTGCTGCTCGCCGCGCTGTTTGCGTTGTTCGAGGCATGGCTCGGCATCGTGCTCGCGTATCACACCGACTGGCCGACGAGTTTCTGGATCACCGCGCTGTCGGCGCTCGTGTACGGCGCAAGCCTGTTGCGGCGCCACTGATCGACGCCCGACGACCATGAAAAACGCCGGCGTGCCCGAGGGCAGCGCCGGCGTTTTTTTTGCACCCGCTCGTGCGGCGCGCCGTATGTCGCCGCGTGCCGCCGTGTGCGTTATGTGCTCCCCTTCCCGCTCATCGCGCGAGCACGCGCGCGTGATGCGCGATGTGATCGGCGATGAACGTCGAGATGAAGTAGTACCCGTGGTCGTAGCCCGGATGGCGGCGCAGCGTCAGCGGCTGGCCGGCCTTCGCGCACGCGGCTTCGAACACGTCGGGGTTGAGCTGGTTCGCGAGGAACTGATCCGCGAGGCCCTGATCGACGAGGATGCCGTCCGCGAACTTCGGCGCATCGGCGCGCGCGACGAGTTCGCTCGCGTCGTGTGCCTTCCAGGCATCGCGATCGGCGCCGAGGTAGCCCGAGAAGGCCTTCTCGCCCCACGGGCAGCGTGTCGGCGCGGCGATCGGCGCGAACGCCGATACCGACCGGTACAGCCCGGGATGACGCAGCGCAAGCGTCAGCGCGCCGTGCCCGCCCATCGAATGACCGAAGATCCCGAGCCGCGCGCCGTCGATCGGCAGTTCGGCCGTGACGAGTTCGCGCAGCTCGCCCGTCACGTACGACTCCATCCGGTAATGCGCGGACCACGGCGCTTCGGTCGCGTCGACATAGAAGCCCGCGCCGACGCCGAAGTCCCACGCGTCGGTCTCGCCCGGCACGCCCGCGCCGCGCGGGCTCGTGTCCGGCATCACGAGCGCGATGCCGTGCTGCGCCGCGTATTGCTGCGCGCCGGCCTTGATCGCGAACGTCTCGTCGGTGCACGTGAGCCCCGCGAGATAGAACAGCGCCGGCACGCGGCCGTGCGCGGCCTGCGGCGGCAGGTACACCGAGAATTTCATCGGCAGGCCGATGGCCGCCGAATCGTGACGGTAGAAACGCTGCTCGCCGCCGTGGCACGCATGCGAGGAAACGAGTTCGAGCATCGCGGTGCGCTCCCGGTCAGTACAGCACGACCGAACGGATCGACTCGCCGGCCTTCATCAGGTCGAAGCCTTCGTTGATCCGCTCGAGCGGCAGCGTGTGCGTGATCAGGTCGTCGATGTTGATCTTGCCTTCCATGTACCAGTCGACGATCTTCGGCACGTCGGTGCGGCCGCGCGCGCCGCCGAACGCCGAGCCCTTCCACTCGCGGCCCGTCACCAGCTGGAACGGACGCGTGCTGATTTCCTCGCCCGCTGCCGCCACGCCGATGATGAACGACTGGCCCCAGCCCTTGTGCGTGCACTCGAGCGCCTGGCGCATCAGCTTCACGTTGCCCACGCATTCGAACGAGTAATCCGCGCCGCCGTCGGTCAGCTGCACGATGTGGTCGACCACGTTCTCGACTTCGTTCGGGTTGATGAAGTGCGTCATCCCGAACTTCTTCGCGAGCTCGACGCGCTTCGGGTTGATGTCCACGCCGATGATCTTGTCCGCGCCGACCATCTTCGCGCCCTGGATCACGTTCAGGCCGATCCCGCCGAGGCCGAACACGACGACGTTCGCGCCGGCCTCGACCTTCGCCGAGTACACGACCGCGCCGACGCCCGTCGTCACGCCGCAGCCGATGTAGCAGATCTTGTCGAACGGCGCGTCCTCGCGCACCTTCGCGACCGCGATTTCCGGCACGACGATGTAGTTCGAGAACGTCGACGTCCCCATGTAGTGGAACAGCGGCTTGCCGTCGAGCGAGAAGCGCGACGTCGCGTCGGGCATCAGGCCCTTGCCCTGCGTCGCGCGGATCTTCTGGCACAGGTTGGTCTTGCGCGACAGGCAGAACTTGCACTCGCGGCATTCGGGCGTGTAGAGCGGAATCACGTGGTCGCCCTTCCTCACGGTGCCGACGCCGGGGCCGACGTCGACCACGACGCCCGCGCCTTCATGGCCGAGGATCGCCGGGAAGATCCCTTCCGGATCGGCGCCCGACAGCGTGTAGTAGTCGGTGTGGCAGATGCCCGTCGCCTTCACCTCGATCAGCACTTCGCC
>NZ_LDVA01000285.1:0-33055 GCF_050768715.1 Burkholderia sp. ZZQ-2
GGTGCGGCCCGCGCCCGAGCCGCGCGAGCGCCGCACCTCGTTGCCGCGCCCGCCGGGCGCGCCATCAACCGAATTCAGCTGGAGAAAAATCCGTGTTTACCTGCCGAAACCAGAGCTGCGGCACGCAGTGGGAACAGTCCGACGTCGTCATCAAGGACGAAGGCCAGGGGCTGCTGTTCCGCTGCCCGCTGTGCGGCGCCCGCAACTACCTCGAGCGCTTCGAGGACGATGAAGGCAACGTCGTCTACGAACAGATGGAAGGCAAGCCTTACCTCGGAGACCTCCAATGACCCAGCCGACCGCCACGCCCTTCAGCGCGCTGCCGCTGACGCCGGCCACGCTCGCCAACCTCGCCCAGCTCGGTTATGTCGACATGACGCCGATCCAGGCCGCGAGCCTGCCGGTCGCGCTGGCCGGCCAGGACCTGATCGCGCAGGCGAAGACAGGCAGCGGCAAGACCGCCGCGTTCTCGCTCGCGCTGCTGGCCCGCCTCGACGCGCGCCGCTTCGACGTGCAGGCGATGATCCTGTGCCCGACGCGCGAACTCGCCGACCAGGTCGCGCAGGAAGTGCGCCGCCTCGCGCGCGCCGAGGAGAACGTGAAGGTGCTGACGCTCTGCGGCGGCACGCCGATGCGCCCGCAGGCGCAGAGCCTCGAGCACGGCGCGCACATCGTCGTCGGCACGCCGGGCCGCATCATGGATCACCTCGATCGCGGCAACTTGAAGCTCGACGCGCTGAACACGCTGGTGCTCGACGAAGCCGACCGGATGCTCGACATGGGCTTCTTCGACGACATCGCAAAGGTCGCGCGGATGTGCCCGACCACGCGCCAGACGCTGCTGTTCTCCGCGACCTATCCGGACGGCATCGTCAAGCTGAGCCAACAGTTCCTGCGCAATCCGAAGGAAGTGAAGCTCGAGGAGCGTCACGACAACAGCAAGATCCGCCAGCGTTTCTATGAAGTGACGGAGAACGAGCGTCTGCATGCGGTCGGCCAGTTGCTGAACCATTACCGGCCGGTGAGCACGATCGCGTTCTGCAACACGAAGCAGCAGTGCCGCGACCTGCTCGACGTGCTGCACGCGCAGGGCTTCCACGCGCTCGCGCTGCACGGCGAGCTCGACCAGCGCGAGCGCGACCAGGTGCTGATCCAGTTCGCGAACCGCAGCTGCTCGGTGCTGGTGGCAACCGACGTCGCCGCGCGCGGGCTCGACATCGCGCAGCTCGAAGCCGTGATCAACGTCGACGTGACGCCCGATCCCGAAGTGCACGTGCACCGTATCGGCCGGACGGGCCGCGCGGATCAGGACGGTTGGGCGCTGAGCCTCGCGAGCATGGACGAGATGGGCCGCGTCGGTGCGATCGAGCAGGCGCAGAAGCGTGACGTCGAATGGCATCCGCTCGCGGAACTGAAACCGGCCGACGACGGCGTGCTGACGCCGCCGATGGAAACGCTGCAGATCCTCGGCGGACGCAAGGACAAGATCCGCCCGGGCGACGTGCTCGGCGCGCTGACCGGCGACGCCGGGTTCGACGGCAAGCAGATCGGCAAGATCAACGTGACCGAGTTCTCGACCTATGTCGCGATCGAGCGCGGCGTCGCGCGCGACGCGCTGCGCAAGCTCAATGCGGGGAAGATCAAGGGCAAGCGGGTCAAGGTCCGCTTGATGGACGAGGAGTAAGCCCCGCGCGCGCCGCTACCCCTGCGCGGCGCGCTCGCCCAGCATCGTCAGGTACTGCTGTACCGCCCCCCATTCCGCGCCGAGCCGGCTGAGCGCGACGAGCTCCGACCGCGGTGTATCGCCGGCAAGCTTCCGGTACACGACGTTCGGCGCCGCGATCCGGCTGAGCGGCGCCGGCACGATCGACACGCCCAGGCCGGCCCCCGTCAGCGCCAGCACCGACAGCGTGCTGCTCACCTGGTGCGCGATGCGCGGCTCGCGCCCGAGCACCTGGCGCAGGATCGCCAGTTGCCCTTCGTCGTCGCCGTCGGCCGCATACAGGATGAACGGTTCGTCCGCGAGCGCGGCAACGCTCACCGAGCGCCGCTTCGCGAACGGATGCCGATCGCTCATCACGACTTCCCACGACCAGCTGCCGACCGTCCGCACGGCCAGTTTTGCGTCGAAGGCCACGCCGAACGCAGGGCAATAGCCGATGTCGAGCCGGCCCGCGAGAATCGCATCCTGCTGCGCGGCCGGCGCCATTTCGTGCAGGTCGAGCACCACACCCGGCCAGGTCGCATGAAACTCGGTCAGATCGTGGGACAGCCGCCCCGTCGCGACCGCATTCCCGACGAAACCGATCCGCACGATGCCCGTCTCGCCGCGCGCCGCGCGCTGGACCAGCGTCTTCGCGCGCTCGGCCTGCTCGAGCGTGCGCTGCGCCTCGATCACCAGCAGCCGGCCGGCATCCGTCAGCGCGACCTTGCGCGTGCTGCGCTCGAACAGCGGCGTGCCCAGTTCCTCCTCGAGCGCGCGGATCTGCTGGCTCAACGCGGGCTGCACGATATGCAGCCGCTCCGCCGCGCGACCGAAATGCCCTTCCTCGGCAACCGCGAGAAAGTAGCGCAAATGACGAAGATCCATGGGGCAGATTAATCACTCAAAACGATCAATATCGAAATTTAATCTATTGGATTGAAAAATCAAGCGCGCGCATCCTGACGGTCAGGCGCTGCACCGCAGCGCACCTTCACAGGAGCCGCATCATGTCCGACCGCAACCGCATCGATGTTCACCAGCATGTCGTCCCGCCGTTCTGGGCCGCCGCCCTGCCCGCTCACGGCGGCGACCCGTCCGGCTGGGGCAGCCCGACGTGGAGCCCGGAAAGCGCCATCGCATTCATGGATTCGCTGGAGATCCAGACCGGCGTGCTGTCGTTGACCGCGCCGGGCGTACAGGGCTGGAACGGCCAGGCGAAGTGCGACATGGCTCGCCAGGTGAACGAGTACGTCGCCGGCCTCGTCGCGAAATGGCCGACCCGCTTCGGAAACTTCGCGACGCTGCCGCTGCCCGACGTCGACGGCACGCTCGCCGAAATCGACCACGCTTTCGACACGCTGAAGGCCGACGGCGTCGTGCTGCTCAGCAACTACGGCGGCACCTATCTCGGCGATGCGGCATTCGAACCCGTGTGGGCCGCGCTCGACCGTCGCCACGCGGTGGTGTTCATCCACCCGGCCAAGCCCGCGATCGACGTGCTGCCCGGCATGCCCGGCCCGCTGCTCGACTACCCGTTCGACACGACGCGCACCGCGCTGCAGCTCGTCCTCAACGGCGTGATCACGCGCCACCCGAACGTGCGCATCATCCTGTCGCATGCCGGCGGCTTCCTGCCGTACACCGCGTACCGCTTCGCCGAACTCGCGCCGGGCGTGCGCAACGACGTGCCGGATCGCGACGGGCTGCTCGACCTGCTGCGCTCGTTCTACTTCGATACCGCGTTGTCGTCGCCGTCAGCGCTGCCGAGCCTCACCGCGTTCGCGCAACCCGATCGCGTGCTGTACGGCAGCGACTTCCCGTACGCGCCGCCGTCGGTCAGCACGTCGTTCACCCATGCGCAGGATGCGTATGCGGCGCTGAGCGCCGACCGGCATGCCGCGCTCAACCGTGCGAACGCGCTGCCGCTGTTCCCGCGTCTCGCCGCGCTCGCGCGGTAACGCGCGATGAAGCGGCGCGTGACGCGCGGCGATGGCGGCATCACGCGTGCAACCGATGGCCGGCCCACGCCGTCAGGTCAGAACGGAATGACGGCCTTCGCCCACACGGCCTCGCCGGCCGGCCGGTTGCGGACGAAAAACTCCTTCACGATGCGCGCTTCCACGCTGATCTTGCTGAACTGATAGCGAACCCCCGGCCCGATCGCGAACGCCTGCCCGCGAAACCCGTCGCCCGCGACCGGCTGGCCGTTCTGCATGTCGTCGGTGGTCTGCTTGACGAAGTAGCCCGACAGCCCGACCCGCACCTTCGGTGTCACTGCATAGCTCGCCGAATAGTCGACGTGAAACAGGTTCCCCGAGTGGTAATGCGTGTCGTTGTTCGGCGAGTTGAAGCTGTACGTGATCTTCGCGGATACCTCGACCTTGTCGTTCGGCAGCCACGACACGCCGAATACCGGCCGCGCGGTGTAGTAGTTCTTGCCCGTGTTCAGCGCGGATTGCGCGTCGTACTGCCCGGTCGGGAACACGAACTCGACCGCCGCGACGGTGCGCAACGCGCCCGAGCCCCATGCGATCAGCGCGGGACTGACGATCAGGTCGCCGAGGTTGGTGCGGTCGAACGACGCGCCGCCCGCATCGAGCGCAAGATGCTGCATCGGCAGTACCGCATACGCGCCGTAGCGCCCGCCGAGCACCGACAGGTTCGACATCCAGACCACGCGCGGAATCAGCACGTCCGCATCGAGCTTGAAGCCCGGCACCGAGCCGTTGCCGTGCGAATCGTTGAAGCGCGATGCATGGTAGTGCGTGTAGTACAGCAACGCGTACAGCCCGGCCGGCGGCAGCGCGCCGGCGAAGAACGCTTCCGCGCCCTCGCCGATCGTGTCGCCGCCGCCCTCCGTCGCGCGTGCGCCCGTGCTCAGCGCCATGCCCGCGCAAGCCGCGAGCGAGATCAGTCCGAATGCAGCCTTTCGTTTCATCGATGTCTCCAATCTTCGTTCTACTGATTTGATTTATTGTGGTCGTCCTGCACTGCCTACCCTGCCGATGCGTTACTCGTTGAAGTGGTCGATCACGAGCCGGTTGAAGCGCGCGGCATGCTCGATCTGCGTCCAGTGCCCGCAGCGGCCGAACACGTGCAGCTGCGCGTTCGGCAGCCATTCCATCAGCTTCAGCGAACTCTCGAGCGGAATCACGCAGTCCTCGCGGCCGTGCACGATCAGCGTGTCATGCGTCAGCGCACGCAACTGCGTCTCGTCGCTCGCGAGCGCATCGACCCAGCGCTGGCGCGGCGCGGGAAACATGTTCGCGAACGCTTCCTGGTAGCCGGGCCGCACGCTCGCGTCGTAGCGCAGCTTCGCGAGCTCGTCGTTCACGAGCGTGCGATCGAACGCGAAGATGTCCAGCAGCGCGCGCATGTTCGCGATCGACGGCGTGTAACCCCACACCGCGTCGAGCCCTTCGGTCAGCGTGAAGCGCGTGCCGGCGGCGCCCATCAGCACAAGCTTGCCGACCCGCTCCGGCGCGCGGATCGCGAGTGCCAGCGCGAGCGCGCCGCCGAACGAATTGCCGACCACGTGCGCGCGCTCGACGTCGAGCGCATCGAGCAAGCCCAACGCGTGATCGACCCAGTGCGCCATCGAATAACGGTATCCGGCCGGGCGTTCGGTTTCGCCGAAGCCGGCCATGTCCGGCGCGATCACGCGGAACTGCCGCGCAAGCGCCGGCATCGTGAGCCGCCAGTTCGCATAGGCCGTGACACCGGGCCCCGAGCCGTGGATCAGAAGCACGGGCGGGCCGTCGCCGACGTCGTGATAATTCGTGTCGATGCCGCCGGCGACGATCCGGCGGCCGATTTCAGGATTGGATGACATGACGCTCCCTCAGTCGATTCATGTAGACGCGGCGCATCAGCGCCCGCGCTGCTTCGCGCTCTGCCCGCCGATCCCGAAATGCGCCTTCGGCATCTCGGTGATGATCACGCGCACCGATTCGACCGGTGCGTCGAGCGAGCGATGGATGGCTTCGGTGACCTCGGCGATCAGGCGTTCCTTCTTGTCGTCGCTGCGGCCTTCCAGGATGTACAGATGAGCAACCGGCACGATCGGCCTCCCCGTCAGACGAAACGCAGGCCGACCGACCCGATGTCCTGCACGCGCAGCGTCACGCTGTCGCCGGCCGCGACGGCCACCGCCTCGGTGATGCCGCCCGACAGGATCAGGCTGCCCGCCGGAATCGATTCGCCGCGCGCGCCGAGATGGTTCGCGAGCATCGCGATCGCGGCGGCCGGATGCCCGAGCACGGCCGCGCCCGCACCGAACGCGACCGGCAGCCCGTTCTTCTCGAGCACGACGCCGAGCGTGCGCAGATCGACGCCGTCCACCGGCAACGGGCGCCCACCCGCCACGAAGCGCGCGGCCGACGTGTTGTCGGCCACCACGCTCTTCAGGTCGAACTTGAAGTCGCGGTAACGGCTGTCGATCACCTCGATGCCGGCGATGACGAAATCCGTCGCGGCGAGCACCGCACCGATATGACAACCGGGGCCTTTCAGCTCGGCCTTCGTCACGAACGCGATCTCGGGCTCCACCTTCGGGTGAATCAGCGCGGACGTGTCGCACTCGCCGCCGTCGGGCAGGTCGTAGAGATCGGTGAGGAAGCCGAACACGGGCGTATCGACGCCCATCTGGCGCATCTTCGCGTGCGAGGTCAGGCCGGCCTTGTAGCCGACGATCCGTGCGCCGCGTGCGAGCTGCCGGCGTCGGATCGCGTCCTGGACCGCGTATGCGTCGTCCCAGTCCATTTCCGGATGCCGGTCGGTGATCTTCGGCGTGTCGCGCGCTTCGCGCATGCAGTCGTCGAGATGCGCGGCAAGCGATTCGACGGTCTCGTTGGTCAGGTTCATGCAGCCTCCCGCTTCGCTTGCGCCGCGCGCGCCTTCGCGAGCGTCAATGCCGTGTCTTCGATCATGTCTTCCTGGCCGCCGACCATCCCGCGCCGGCCCAGCTCGACGAGGATGTCGCGCGCCGGGATCCCGTACTTGTCGCCCGCACGCTTCGCGAACAGCAGGAACGACCCGTACACGCCCGCATAACCGAGCGTCAGTGCATCGCGATCGACGCGGATCGGGAAATCCATCATCGGCACGACGAGATCCTCGGCGACGTCCTGGATCTTCCACACGTCGACGCCGGTCTCGATGCCCATCCGCTCGCACACGGCGACGAACACTTCGAGCGGCGTGTTGCCGGCGCCGGCGCCGAGGCCGGCCGCCGCGCCGTCGATCCGGTTAGCGCCGGCCTCGATCGCCGCGATCGAGTTCGCGACGCCCATCGCGAGGTTGTGGTGGCCATGAAAGCCGAGTTCGGTATCCGGCTGCAGCGCGTCGCGCACCGCGGCGAGGCGCGCCTTCACGTCGTCGGGCAGCATGTAGCCGGCCGAATCGGTGATGTAGATGCAGTTCGCGCCGTACGACTCCATCAGCTTCGCCTGCTTCACGAGCCCTTCCGGGCTGTTCATGTGACTCATCATCAGGAAGCCGACGGTATCCATGCCGAGCTTGCGCGCCATCGCGATGTGCTGCTCGGACACATCGGCCTCGGTGCAGTGCGTCGCGACGCGGATCGTCTGCACGCCGAGCGCATGCGCCTCCTTCAGGTGATCGACGGTGCCGATGCCCGGCAGCAGCAGCGCCGACACCTTCGCGCGCTTCAGCAGCGGGATCACCGCGCCGAGGTATTCGGCATCGGTGTGCGCGGGAAAGCCGTAATTGACCGACGAGCCGCCGAGCCCGTCGCCGTGCGTGACTTCGATCAGCGGCACGCCGGCCGCATCGAGCCCGGTCGCGACCGCGCGCATCTGGTCGAGCGTCATCCGGTGACGCTTCGGGTGCATGCCGTCACGCAGCGTCATGTCGTGGATGGTGATTCGCTTGCCTTTGAGATTCATTGCCGTTTCCTTGTTCGTCCGGTCATGGGAGAAGCGCGCGTCAGGCTGCCTGCGCAACCGGCTGGAGCGCGAGGCGGCCGGCCAGCAGTTCCTCGGCGAACATCTCGGCGGTGCGCGCGGCGGCGGCCGTCATGATGTCGAGGTTGCCCGCGTATTTCGGCAGGTAGTCGCCGAGGCCTTCGACCTCGAGGTAGATCGACACGCGGTTGCCGTCGAACACCGGCCCGTTGACGATCCGGTAGCCCGGCACGTAGCGCTGCACGTCGGCGATCATCGCGTGCACCGATTCGACGATGCGCGCTTCGTCGGGCGCGCTTTCCGTCAGGCAATGCACGGTGTCGCGCATGATCAGCGGCGGATCGGCCGGGTTGATCACGATGATCGCCTTGCCGGCCTGCGCGCCGCCGACCTGCGCGACCGCCGCCGCCGTCGTGCGCGTGAATTCGTCGATGTTCTTGCGCGTGCCGGGGCCGACCGAGCGCGACGACACGGTCGCGACGATCTCGCCGTACGCGACCGGCTGCACGCGGGACACCGCGCGCACCATCGGGATCGTCGCCTGGCCGCCGCAGGTGACCATGTTGACGTTCATCTCGCCGGAGCCGATGTGATCCTTCAGGTTCACGGGCGGCACGCAGTACGGGCCGATCGCGGCCGGCGTCAGGTCGATCATCAGCACGCCGAGCGCGTTGAGCTTGCGGCTGTTCTCCGCGTGGACGTATGCGCTCGTCGCGTCGAACGCGATCTGCACGCCGTCGGCCTGCACGTGCGGCAGCAGGCCGTCGACGCCTTCCGCGGTCGTCTTCAGCCCGAGTTCGCGCGCCCGCTTCAGGCCGTCTGAATCGGGATCGATGCCGACCATCCAGACGGGTTCGAGCACGGGGCTGCGCATGAGTTTGGCGAGCAGGTCGGTGCCGATGTTGCCGGGGCCGATCAGCGCGCAACGGATCTTTCGGGTCATGGGGATGTCCTCGTTTGCGATTGAATGGAAACGGCGCCGCTCACGCGAACCGCACCGAACACGCGCCGATCCCGCCGATCGACACGCGGAAGTTGTCGCCGGGCCCGGCCGGCGCCATCGCGGCAAGCGCGCCGGACAGGATCACCTCGCCGGTCTTCAGCGGAATGCCGAGGCGGCCGAGCGTATTGGCGAGCCACGCGACGGCGTTCACCGGCGAGCCGAGCGCGGCCGCGCCGGCGCCGGTGCCGATCACGTCGCCGTTCTTCTCGAGCACCATCCCGCAGGTCGAGAGATCGACGCGGCGCGTGCTCACTGCCTGGTCGCCGAGCACGAACACGCCGCACGACGCGTTGTCGGCCACCGTGTCGCCGATGCGGATCTTCCAGTCGCGAATGCGCGAATCGACGATCTCGAAGCACGGCATCACGCATTCGGTCGCGGCCAGCACCATCGCGTTCGTCACGCCGGGGCCGAGCAGGTCGCGCTTCAGCACGAACGCGATCTCGCCTTCGGCCTTCGGCTGAATCAGCGTGTCGAGTGCGATGCATTCGCCCTCGCCGACCACCATGCCCGACAGCAGGTAGCCGAAATCGGGCTGGTACACGCCGAGCATGTCCATCACGGCTTTCGACGTGACGCCGATCTTCTTGCCGACGACGGTCTCGCCGGCGTCCAGGCGGCGCTGCACGAAGCGCTGCTGGATCCGGTACGCGTCGTCGATCGACAGGTCCTCGTGCTGCGACGTCAGCGGCGCGACGGGCATGCGCGACGTCATCGCGTCGTACAGCCGGTCGCCCAGCGTGGTAATCAATGTGGAGTCCATAAGCGTTTTCCGGTCGGTAACGGGGGGATCAAAGCTTGATGCAGACGTTGCGGAGTTCCGTGTAGAACTCGAGCGAATGCACGCCGCCTTCGCGGCCGATGCCCGATTGCTTCGCACCGCCGAATGCGGTGCGCAGGTCGCGCAGGAACCACGAGTTGACCCACGCAATGCCGACGTCGATCGACGCGGCGACGCGATGCGCGCGGGCCAGGCTGGTCGTCCAGATCGCGGTCGACAGCCCGTACACGTTCGCATTCGCTCGGCCGATCACCTCGGCTTCAGAGTCGAACGGCATCACGAGCGTGCACGGGCCGAAGATTTCCTCGCGTGCGATCGGCGAATCGTCGCCGAGGCCGGTCCAGATCGTCGGCTGTACCCACGCGCCGCCGCGCAGGTCGTCCGGCAGGTCGGGCACGCCGCCGCCCGTCACGACCGTCGCGCCGAGTTCGGTCGCCTTGCGGTAATACGACAGCACCTTGTCGCGGTGTTCCTGGCTGATCAGCGGGCCGATGCCGGTCGTGTCCGCTTCCGGGCGGCCCGGCCGCAGCGCCTCGGCGCCTGCCTTCAGCGCGGCGACGAAACGCTCGAACAGCGGGCGCTCGACGTACACGCGCTCCGTGCCGAGGCACACCTGCCCGGCATTCGCGAAGCACGAGCGCAACGTGCCCTCGACGGCCGCGTCGAAGTCGCAATCGGCGAACACGATCGCCGCGTTCTTGCCGCCCATCTCGAGGCTGACTGGCCGCGCGCCGTCGGCGGCCGCCTTCATGATCGCCGCACCGGTGCGCGTCTCGCCGGTGAACGTGATCGCGTTCACGCCGGGATGGGTCGTCAGGAATTCGCCGGCTGAATCGGGCCCGAAGCCGTGCACGACGTTGTAGACGCCGCGCGGCACGCCCGCCGCGTTCATCACTTCGCCGAGCAGCGCGGCCGTCTGCGGCGTTTCCTCCGACGGCTTCACGACCACGGTGTTGCCGCACGCGAGTGCCGGCCCGACCTTCCACGTCATCAGCAGCAACGGCAGGTTCCACGGGCAGATCACGCCGACCACGCCGACCGGGCGGCGAATCGCGTAGTTGAGCGCGCCCGCGCCGTCCGGCGTCGCCATTTCGAAGGTTTCGCCCGGCACGTTCTTCACGATGTCGGCGAACACCTTGAAGTTCGCGGCGCCGCGCGGGATGTCGATATGGCTCGCGAGGCTCACCGGCTTGCCGGTGTCGGCCACTTCGGCCTCGAGAAAATCGTCGAAGCGGCGCGTGATGCCATCGGCTACCGCGTACAGGATCTCGACACGCTGTGCGACCGTGAAGCCGCCCCACGGCCCCGACAGCGCCACGCGCGCCGCATGCACGGCCGCGTCGACGTCGGCGCGGCTCGCTTCGGCCACGCGTGCGATCACCGCGTTGTCGAGCGGCGAGCGCTTGTCGAACCAGCGTTCTCCGGCGCGATAGCTGCCGTCGATGAAATTGCGGACGAGCCGCACGTCCGGCTGCCCGCCGGCGGGGCCGCGCGTCGCGGCGATGGGTTCGGTGTCGTACATGATGTGTCTGTCGAGTGTCTTGAATCCGTGATCCGGTGGGTTCGTTCTGCGCGTTCGCGTGCCGTGCGTCATCGCGCGCGGAAGCCGGCGGCAGCGAGGCCCGCGTGCGCGCACTGCTCGTCCTGCGCCTCGCTGCCGCCCGACACGCCGATGCCGCCGATCCGCACGCCGTCGTCGTCGATCGGCAAGCCGCCGCCGAACGCGACGAAGCGTGCGCGCAAGACGAGCCCCTGCCGCACCGCGTCCGAATGCGTGGCCAGCGCGTCGTGCCAGCCGCCGGTCGGCACGCCGAAACTCGCGGCCGTGTACGCCTTGTCGATCGCGATGTCGATCGAATGCAGCGGCGCGCCGGGCATCCGCACGAAGGCCGCGAGCAGCCCCGCCGCATCGACCACCGCGACGTTCACGCGCACGCCGAGCCGTTCGGCCGCTTCTGCCGCCGCGTGCGCGGCGCGCGCGGCGGCCGGCCAGTCGATCGTGCGCAACGCGACGCTGCGGGTCGAATCATTCCGTGCCATGACGCTGTGCTCCTTCGCGGGTCAGGTGTAGACGGTCGTGAACGCTTCGTTCAGCTCGCCGGAGTGGAAGAAGATCCCGCGCCCGAGTTCGTCCTCGGTCCATGTCGTGACCGGGCGATCGGGTTGCGCGAGATAGCCGAGCCCCGCGAAGGTTTCGTTGCGGTTGCCGCTCGGATCGAAGAAGTAGATGGTTGTGCCGCGCGTGATGCCGTGCCGCGTGGGCGCGACGTCGATCTTCACCTTGTTCTTCGCCATCACGTCGGCCGACTTCAGCACGTCGGCCCAGTCGTCGAGGAAGAACGCGATGTGATGCAGGCCGTTGCGCGGGCCGCCGACGAACGCGATGTCGTGCGGCGTCGAGCTGCGGAACATCCACGTCGCGGCGCGAATCGTGTTGCCCGGGCCGACCATCACCTGCTCGGCCAGATGGAAGTCGAGGCACTCGGCCATGAAGCGCGTGTTCTCCTCGACACGGTTCACGCCGGTCTCGGGATTCAGCTCGCACATCAGCAGGCAATGGTCGAGCCAGTGCACGGCCGAGCCCGGAATGTCGTCGGGCCAAGGATCGGGATTCAGCGAACCGACGGCCGTGCCGACCTGCTCCTTCTGCGCGAACAGGCGCAATTCATGCCCGCTCGGCAGCAGGAACCGCAGCTGGCGGCCTACGGCCGGCAACGCGCCTTCCGGCAGCATCTCGGTCTTGATCCCGTACGCGTCGATCCGCTGCCGCAGCGTGTCCAGGTCGGCATCGCGCTCGACCTTGTAGGCCGCATGCTTGAGCCCGGCCTGGTCGGACGGCGACAGGATCAGCGAATAGCGGTCCCATTCGTCCCAGCATTTCAGGTAGACGTTGCCGGCCGCGTCGCGCATCGTCTCCTGCATGCCGAGCACGCGTATGTAATGACGCAGCGCCGCTTCCATGTCCATCACCTTCAGATTGACATGACCAATACGCATCACACTCATGGTGAGTCTCCTCCTTGGTTACTTGTTGAGTTCCGGCGTCCCGGCACAGGCCGATCCGCAGAAAAACGGCTTCTTCAGCCGGCCGGCCACTTCCAGTTCGACGTCGCCGTCGGCCGTCACGCGGCACGCGAGCGCATAACCGTCCTCCTCCTCCTCGGCGCTCACGTGCGCGCGGCTGACCGGCCCGAGCTTGCGCACCGCGCCGCGCAGCACGCGCACCTTGCACACGCCGCACCCGCCGTTCAGGCAGCCGACCGGGATGCCGCGCCGGCCGAGCTTCGCCATGCCGGCCAGCAGCGATTCGCCCGCGCCGCATGCGTAGCGCTCGTCGGTCTGCGCGATCGTCACCGTCGCGCACACGCGGCCCGCGTCCACGTCACACCCGCCGGAACAGCGGGCTGCGCGTCTGTTGCGCGTCGGCCGCCGAAATGAACTTCTCGTGATAGATGTCGCGCTCGAACAGGCGCCCCTGCATCAGCGCGGTGATGCACGCGTCGATCATCGCGGGCGGTCCGCACAGGTAGGCTTGATGGCCGGAGAAGTCGCCGTCGAAATGCGCCTTCGCGACGTCGTGCACGAAGCCGTTCGCGACGCCGTCACCCGCGTCCGGTGCGCCTTCCGACAGCGCCGGCACGTACGTGAAATTCGGGTGGCGTTCGGCCAGCGCGCGGAATTCGTCGTGGTAATAAAGCTCCTTCGCGTTGCGCTGGCCGTAGATCAGCGTGATCGGCGCGGTAACGCCGCTCGCGAGCAGGTCGGCGATCATCGAGCGCGGGCTCGACAGCCCGGAGCCGCCGGCCATGAAGATCATCGGCAGCGCGGCCGAGCGGCGCACGAAGAAACGGCCGTACGGGCCCGACAGCCGCACGCGGTCGCCGGTCGCCAGCTGCTCGTGCAGGTAACCGGTGCCCAGGCCGCCCGGCACCTGACGCACGTTCAGCTCGATCTCGTTGGTAGCGGCCACATCGGCCGGTGCGTTCGCGATCGAGAACGCGCGGCTCTGCCCGAGCCCGGGGATTTCGAGCTGCACGTACTGGCCGGCCTGGAAATGGATCGGCTGCGACAGCTTCAGGCGGATCGACTTGATGGTCGGCGTGAGCTGCTCGATGCGCGTGACATCGGCCGCGAAGTCCTTGACCGGGATGATCTCCGCGTCGGGCTCCTCGTCGACGTCGGCCTCGATCACGGTGTCGGCCTGCAGCGTCGCGCAGCATGCGAGCGCCTTGCCTTCCTCGCGCTCGAAATCCATCAGCGCGAACGGGTTCGCGTCGCCAAGATCGGTCTCGCCGTCGAGTACGGCGACCTTGCAGGTGCCGCACAGGCCGTGACAGCACGCGTGCGGAATGTAGATGCCCTGGCGCAGCGCGGCATCGAGCATCGTCTGTCCTTCCTCGACCTCAATCGTGACGCCCAGCGGCTCGATGGTAAGTTGGTGGCTCATGATGGTTCGCTCGTCCGCGTGGCGGTCAGAAGCTCGCGCCGCCGAGGCCGTCGAGGCCCGGCGTGCGGAAGCTGATCAGGTCCTTGTGCCCGAGGCCGTTGCCGGCGAGGCTCTGCGCGGGATCCGGCGTCCACGGCTCACCGGAGCGGAACCACTCGACGCGATCCCAGTCGATCTTCGCGAAATCCGGGTGGTAGCCGTAGACGGGCGGCAGCACGTCGCGCGCGAGCGCGCCGAACGGCAGGTCGGGCGGCAGCGGCAGGCAGAACGGCGCCGGGAACATCAGGTGGTCTTCCCAGCACACGTAGAGCAGCGGCGCCGGGAACTTCCCGACCGCGTCCTTCACCGGGAAGTCGTAGGGTTTGAGCGCGATGACGGCCATGTTTGTCTCCTGTCGGCCGGCGTTCGCGCCTTCGCGCGTGCGCCGGTCTCGTTCAAGGTTGCGTATTGATCAGTTGCTCGTGACCTGGCCGCGCCAGGCCGCGAAGTTCTTCTGGTCTTCCGAGCCTTCGAAATCGAGGTTGTCGCGGCCCATCTGCACCGCGTAGTAGTCGAGCACCGCGGCAAGCGGATCGAAGCCTTCCGCCGTCGGGTCCGCATCGGGCGGGAAGCAGTTGCCCTGATGGATCTGGTGCACCGGCAGCCACGCCTGCACGTACTTCTGCGGCTCGTGATCGAAGATTTCCTTGCAGTGATCGCTGCAGAAATGGAACTTGTTGCCGAGGTAATTCGATTCGCGCGCGCCGATCTTGCGTGCGTTGCCGGGCTCGGTGAACAGCATCGGGATCTGGCAGGTCTGGCACAGCATCGGCAGCGTCTTCATGTAGAAGCGGTTGCCGGCCTTCGCCTGCTCGCCCCAGTAATCGAAGCGCGGGCGGTAGTAGCGGTCGAACGAATCCGGATACTTCGCGGACAGCCACGCCATCTCGTCCTCGCCCGGCACCCACGTATGGAATGCGGACGCCGCGTTGAAGCCGTAGAACGTCGACCACGCCTGGTGGCTAATGTGGTCCTTGCCTTCGCATGCGTCCTGCCAGCCCTTCGGCTCGCGAATGCCGTAGCGCGCGAGATCCTTGAACAGCGCGCCGCCGTTCTGCTCCGCGTACATCTCCCACGATTCGCGCCAGCTCATCACGCGCTTCGGCTGCATGTAGTCCATCATCATCGCGACGAGCGTCAGCAGCCGGTAGCCGCGCCAGAACCACTTGTCGATCCAGCGCTGCACGATCGGCACGTTGTCGGGGTCCTGTTCGAGCAGGAACTTGATGCACTCGATGCCGAGCGTCATGTGACGCGATTCGTCCGATTGCGCGGAGAAGCCGAACGTGACGGTCGACATGTCGCCGTTGTACGCGGCGCCCGACATGAACGGCACGAACAGCAGGTTCGTCAGCACGTATTCGAACGAGAAGCTCACGGCGGTCAGGAATTCGAACGGCCCCGACGAATACGCATCCTCGAAGAACGACTTCGGCACCGACAGGTACCAGACGCGATCGAACCAGTGGTTCGAGTGATGGAACCCGTTGAAGAACCTGTTGTACGTCGACATCGCGTGCGTTTCGGTCTGGTAGTGCCGCAGCTCGTCGATCGACTGCATCTGGCACGCGATGCGCGCGCCCTCGCCGGTGAAATGCCGGCCGACGTGCGCGAAGCCGCGGTGCGCGAGGTATTCGAGCGGCGTCACGCCCTGGATGAACAGCTTCAGCGCATTGATGTAGCGCGCGTCCGTCACGCCGAGGAACGCGTTGTTCTGCGTGAACGCGTCGATCACCGCGTACAGTTTCTTTTCCTTCTCGCCCTGGTATTTCCAGTACGCGTCCATCGTCAGGCGGAACGGGTCGACCCACTTGTCCCAGTCGTGGATCTTGATGCCCTCGTAGCGGTCGTACGGGAATACCTTGTCCATCGGCTGGTAGGTCGTTTCCCAGCCGAGGCCGCGCGTCATCGCCGCGTAGCGGTCCTTCAGGCCGAGCTTTTTCTTGAGCGTAGGCGTATCCATTCGTGTCTCCGGTGTTGTCGGTGCGCGGTGCGCGGCGTTCAGTGCGACCAGCTCAGCGTGAACTGGTCGTCGTCCTCGTCGATGTGGCCCGACAGCGTGATCAGGCTCACCTGCAGCTGCTGCAGGTCGAAGCGCGTGCCGGTCAGTTCCTCGATCGTTTCGCGGCGGATCGTCAGCCGGTCTGGCGAATCGATCTTGACCATGCCGGGCGACTCGACCACCGTCGCGAGCGGGTTGTCCGCGACGATCGCCTCGACGATCGGTCTGGATTCCTCATTGGCCTGGAAGGCGATGAATACGTTGGACATGCTGGTTTCCCTGTTTGAGTGATTGACGCCCGTCGTCAGAACGCGATGCCGAGCTTCGCGATGCGCGCATGGAACAGCTCGCGCACTTCGTCGAGCGACGCACGACCGTCGTCCCGCAACGCCAGCGCCGCCACCGGCGCGAGCGCCGCATCGGCCCGTGCGGACCAGTCGCGCGTCCAGCGGGCAAGCAGTGCGCGGTTGTCGTCCGATTCGGCCGCCATCGTTTTCACGACCGCGTCGATCCAGCGGTTCGATTCCGTGTGCCATTCGGGCATGAACGCGGTCAGCATCGCGACGGCCGAGCCGCCCGCGAGCGCGATCCGTTCATCGACGAAGCGGTCGTATACGAGCGGATAAAGCAGCCCGTCGAGCGCGAGGTTCTGCGCGACGAACAGCTCGACCGGATCGGCGACGACCAGCGTGTCCTCGACGTAGCGGCGCAGCGGCTGCCACGCGGCGCCGGTCAGCCATGCCGCCTTGGCCGTATCGAGCGTGTCGGGCTCGGCCATCGCAAGCGCGAGACGCGTGAGGTACTGCGCGACGCCGAGGTTGTCCATCGCATGGAACATCGCGGGGGCGGTGAACGCCGTGCCGTAGCCGAGCGCGCAGACCTGCGCGTTGTTCATGTTCGCGCCCCACGCCGCGTGGCGCAGCGGCACCAGCACGTCGAGCGCGTGCGCAGCGACGTCGTCGCGCATCAGGCCGATCATCCGGCGCGATTCGACGAACTCGAAGTTCGCTTCCATCGTGTCCTGCTGGCGCGCCCGCGCGGTTGCCCACGACGCGTAGTAGAACTGGCGCGGGTCCTTCAGCGCATACCAGTCCGCCATCCGGATCGCCGAGCGCGACGCGTCGAAGATCTCGTGATCGGGGTCCCACGTCGGCCGGTAATGGAAGTTCGCCTGGGGCTGCGCGCCCATCATGCCTTCCTGGTAGCGCGTCGCCGTCCTGTCGCCGCCGATGTGCTGCGCGACGTGCGCAAAGGTGTGCCGGAGCGGCTTGATGTCGACTGTCTTCAGCTCGATGGTCACTTCTTGCTCCTCAAGGTCATGGGTTCGCTTCGACGTCCAGCCGCGTGACCTGCTGTTCGCGGCAGAACGCGTCGAAGGCGGCAGGAGGCAACGTCAGCTCGACGCACAGCTCCGGCGCGCCGCCGATCGACAGCTCGAATTCGACGAAGCCGCGTGAGTTCGTGCCGGTCACGCGGACGCACTTGCGGCCCGGGTCGAGCGGAGAAAGATCGGTGTCGGGTGGATTCATGTTCGGTGTCGCCTCCATGCCGTCCTTCAATGCAGCATCCGTGCCACACTCGGCCGGCCTGGCAAAAAATCTCGATAATTCAGGGAAAGCCCTGACGTAAAGTTTGAATTCGAGATCCACAATGGCGGTTAACCAGAACGCGATCCGCGCCCGGACTATCGCGCCGAACCCTTGATCAGACGGACTCCTTCATCATTTGATCAATCCGGTTTCGCGCATTTGACCAAATGATCAACCTGTCACGTGTCTCGGGGCGCGGCTTGCGGAAATTTCGAAAATCACGAGAAATCTCGACGGAGGAGACATGACGCGGCCCAGCCTGCCCCCCTTGCCGCCAGACACCGACCTGCGCAAGCTGATCCATTTTTCGGCGAGCGACGGCCGCATCTGGCTCGCCGGACAGCGGATGGTGCTGCTCCATGCCGGCGCGCTGGCGACGCTGCGCCAGGAACTGATGGAAAGCGTCGGCCCGGCGCAGACGCGGCGATTCTTCACGCGCGTCGGCTTTGCCGCCGGCGAACGGGACGCCGCGCTCGCGCGCGAGATCCGCAGCGGCGCATCGCTGTTCGACATGTTTCATGTCGGCCCGCAGTTGCACATGCTCGAAGGCGCGGTGCAGGTCACGCCGCTGCGTTTCGAAGCGGACCCCGCGACCGGTGCGTTCTATTGCGAGTACCGGTGGGAGCATTCCTGGGAAGCCGACGTGCACCGCCGCACGTTCGGCCCGCAGCCCGAGCCCGTGTGCTGGATGCTGATCGGCTATGCGACCGGCTATACGAGCGCGTTCATCGGCCGGACCATCCTGTTCAAGGAAACGTCCTGTGTCGGCATGCACGATCCGCACTGCACGATCGTCGGCAAGCCGGCCGACGAATGGCCCGATGCAGAGGAAATCTCGTCGTGGTTCAAGGCCGATTCGCTGATCAATACGATCCGCGACCTGCAGACCGAGGTCGAATCGCTGCGCCTCGAAATCGCGCCCGACGACAGCCGGACGAAGCTCGTCGGGCGCTCCGATGCGTTTCGCGCCGCATACGCGCTGCTCGAAACGGCCGCGCCGACCAAGGTCGCCGTGCTGCTCACCGGCGAGACGGGCGTCGGCAAGGAACGGTTCGCCCGCGCGCTGCACAGCCTCAGCCCGCGCGCCGCGAAGCCGTTCGTCGCGATCAACTGCGCGGCGATTCCGCACGCACTGATCGAATCGGAACTGTTCGGCGCGGAGAAGGGCGCGTTCACGGGCTCGCAGGCCACGCGCGCCGGGCGCTTCGAGCGCGCGAACGGCGGCACGCTGTTCCTCGACGAGATCGGCGAACTGCCGCTCGACGTGCAGGCCAAGCTGCTGCGCGTGCTTCAGGAGGGCGAAGTCGAGCGGCTCGGCGCGACGGAAGGCAGGAAGATCGACGTGCGCGTCGTCGCGGCGACCAACCGCGACCTCGAACAGGCCGTGCGCGACGGCACCTTTCGCGCGGACCTCTATTACCGGATCAACGTCTACCCGGTGCTGATCCCGCCGCTGCGCGACCGGCAGGACGACATCGCGCTGCTCGCCGACGCGATGCTCGAACGCTTCGCGTCGCTGCACGGCAAGCCGGCGCCCACGCTGACCGACTATGCGTACGACACGCTGCGCGGCTACCGGTGGCCCGGCAACGTGCGCGAGCTCGAGAACCTGATCGAGCGCGCGGTGATCCTGTCGCGCCCGAACCGGCCGGTCGACGCGAAGGACCTGTTCCCCGGCGTCGGGCTGCCCGGCGGCGCGACGGTCGACCGTGCGGGGCAGATTCGCCCGGCGGCCGCGCTGTCGATCGACTGCGCGACGCTGCTCGACCAGTTGCAGGGCGGCGGCGGGCTCGACGGCCTCGAGCGTGCGCTGCTGCATGAAGCCGTCGACCGCGCGAACGGCAACCTGTCGGCCGCCGCACGCCTGCTCGGCGTGACACGCGCGCAGCTCAGCTACCGCCTCAATCGCAAACACGATCAGGAGGACGCCTGACATGAACACCATCCTGCCCGCGCCCCCGTTCACCGACACGCTGCCCGACGACGCGTCGGCGACCGACGATACCGCCGAGCCGCATGCCCGCACGCTCAGCGAGCATGCATACCATCAGCTGCGCCAGCACATCGTCGAAGGCCACTACCCGCCGGGCGCGAAGCTGCGCGTCGAGCATCTGAAGAACGTGTACGGCGTCGGCGCCGGCACGCTGCGCGAAGCGCTCACGCGGCTCGTCAGCGATGCGCTGGTCGTCGCCGAAGGGCAGCGCGGCTTTCGCGTGACGCCGATGTCGGTCGACGATCTCGAAGCGATCACACGGCTGCGCATCCACATCGAGGTCGATGCATTGCGCGAATCCGTGCGACGCGGCGACGACGCATGGGAACAGCGCGTGCGCCAGAGCTTCGAGATGCTGTCGGCGTGGGAACAACCGGTGTCGATCGCGCACCGGACCGCGTGGGAAGCCTGCAACCGACGCTTTCACGAAGCGCTGATCTCGGCCGCCGCGACGCCGTGGACCTACCTGATCCTGCGGATGCTCTCGCAGCAAAACGAACGGTACCGGCGCGTGTGCATTGGGCTCGGCGATTCGAAGCGCGACGTGCATGCGGAACATGCGTGCCTGTTCGACGCCGCGATGCGGCGCGCCGATGCGCGCGCCGCGCTCGCGCTCGAGGACCATATCGGCACGACGCTTGCGGTGGTGCGCAACGCGCCGCCCGGCACGCTGCCGTTCTAGCGCTTCACGACATGCTCGCGGCGCTCAGGCCAGTTCGGGATAACCGTGCGCGGCCGCGTCCTGCGCGAACCGTGCAATCGCGTCGTAGTCGGCCGGCAGCAGCCGTTCGAAGCCCTTCAGCCGCAGCACGCGCGCCCGTTGCGCGTCGGCGGCCGCCGCACGATCGAGTGCGTCCTGCAACGCGCCGACCTGTGTTTCCGGCAGCGCGCGCGACGCGATGAACGGCAATCCCGGCGCGGAAGCCGTCGTACCGATGACCCGGATGTCCTTCAGCAGATCGGGCAACGCGTCGCGGATATAAGCAAACGTCACGCAGTCAATCGCCCCGCAATCGGCATCGCCCGACGCCAGCGCACGCAGCACGTTCACGTGCGAGCCAACCGGCGTGACCGCCCCGAAGAAATGCCCGTCATGCGCATGCGGCGCGACCGCGTGCCTGAATGCGTTCATCCCGCTGTGTGAATCGTCGCCGTTGAGTGCGGCGCGCAGCCCGCGACAGGCGGCGAGCGTCGTCGTGCCACCCGCGTGCACGCGCGCCGACACGACCAGCACGCTGCTATAACGCGCCCCGTCGCAGCCGTCCGCGTCGAAAGCGGGCGTCGCGATCAAACGCACGACGCCGCGCAACCCGAGCATCCGGTACGGGTAGCCGCAGGTCTGCGACAGCAGCAGATCGTCGCGCCGCCACAGCGCATGCAGGTCGTCGAACGGCGCATCGGGCAGCGCTACGCCGGCAGGGCCGCCCGCCTTCGCGAACGCATCGAGCGCATCGCGCAACAACGCGCGCCACAGGGCGGCGTGGCGCGGCGTCACGTTGTACATCGGCAGTACTGCGATCCATGGGTTCATGCGGGCATTCTACGCACCGGCGGCGGCCCCGATGCTTATCGGCCTCGTCACGATAAGCAAATGCGAATCGATTGGTTGGCGCGGCAGCGCTGCCCCGGTACCGTTCGAAGGCCTGCCGGCGCTGCCACCTTGCGCAATGCCGGACAGGCCGACCGTGATCCGCGAGACACCTGCGCACCGGGCCGAGCGCACCGGTTCCATCGCTCGTTCCCCGCACTGCCCGATCCATCCGCCTCAACGCCATGGCCGAATACTTCGACGTCGATCACGCGCGCGCGATTGCCGCGCTCGGCGCCCGCTTCACCGCCCGCACCGAGTGGCCGACCTGGCTGCTGGTCGCCGTCATCTACGGCGGCTGGCTGGCCGTGCTGCTGCTCGTGCGCGACGGGCACCTGTCGCTCGCGGCCGCGACGCCGCCGCTGATCCTGCTCGGCGCATGGCACATGTCGCTGCAGCACGAACTGCTGCACGGCCATCCGACGCGTTCCGCGTTCGTGAACAAGCTGCTCGGCTATCCGCCGCTGACGGTCTGGTATCCGTACACGCTGTATCGCGACACGCACCTCGACCATCACCGCGACGAAGACCTGACCGTGCCGGGCGTCGATCCCGAAACGAACTACGTAACGCGCGAACGCTGGGCGCGGCTGCCGCGCTGGCGCCGCGCGCTGACGGTCGCGCGCAAGACTTTCATCGGACGAATCGTCGTAGGGCCGCCGCTCGCCATCACCGCGACGGTCGCCGATGCGGTCGCCAGGTTCCGGCGCGGCGACTTCCGCCATCTGCCGATGTGGATCATGCACGCCGCCTGCGTGGTCGTGCTGCTCGCATGGCTGCAACGCGAGATCGGCGTGCCGTGGTGGTACTACCTGCTGGCCGTCACGTGGCCCGCGCTGTCGCTCGCGATGATCCGCTCGCTGTACGAGCACCGCGCCGCGCGGCACCCGAAGGCGCGCATCACGATCAACGAAGCCGGCTTCGCGATGCGGCTGCTGTACCTGAACAACAACTACCACCTCGTTCATCACGACCTGCCGAAGCTGCCGTGGTACGACCTGCCGCGTGCGTACCGGATGCGGCGCGACGCGTATGCGAAGAAATGCGGCGGTTTCGTGATCCGCGGCGGGTATCGCGCGTTGCTCGCGCGCCATGCGTGGACGCCGACCGATACGCCCGTGCATCCGTTCGACCAGGGCACGGCGTCGCTGTCGACGGGGAGCGGGGTAAAGGTGGCGGTGGTCGACGAGGTGCTGCAGGTCAGTACGTGACGTGCGGCGGAGCCGCACTGCTTCGTGAAGCAGCCCGATTCAGCGACGCGGGCGTCAGGCCGTACGGCCGGCGATTCGTCCGCCGCGCCGCATTTTTCTTACGAAATGCCAACGATGCCGCTCGTGCCCGCGCATTGCCAATTGCGCCGCCAATGTCCAGAATGGCGGCTCGTCCGGGGCTTCCAACAATCATTCGCCCCGGCTCTGCCCCCGGCCACGCGCCGCACGCCCCCACGACGATGCAATCGAACACCCCGCCCGGCGCAATCCGCACGATCGGCAACGACTGGTCCGTTTCCGCGATCACTGCGGGCTTTCTCGCGGTCCTGATTTCCTACGCGGGCCCGCTCGCGATCTTCTTCCAGGCGTCGCAGGCCGCGCACGTGTCCAATGAAATGGTGTCGTCGTGGGTCTGGGCGATCTCGATCGGCGCGGGCATCTCGGGCCTGTTCGCGAGCTGGAAGCTGAAGGTGCCGGTCGTCACCGCGTGGTCGGCACCCGGCACCGCGCTGCTCGTCGGCCTGTTTCCGCAACTGACGCTCAACCAGGCCGTCGGCGCCTACATCACGGCCGCGCTGATCATCCTGCTGATCGGCGTGACCGGCTATTTCGACCGGCTCGTGCGTCACATTCCGCGCGGCATCGCGTGCGGGATGATGGCCGGCATCCTGCTGCCGTTCGGCACGCACGCGTTCGCCGCCGCATCGGAGCAGCCCGCGCTCGCGTTCGGGATGATCGCGGCCTACGTGATCTTCAAGCGCCTGCTGCCGCGCTACAGCATCGTGCTCGTGCTGCTGACGGGCGCCGCGCTCGCGACGGCGCTCGGGATGACGCATCTCGGCAACGTGTCGCCGAGCATCGCGCACCCGATCTTCATCGCGCCCGAATGGACGCTCGGCACGACGCTGAGCCTCGCGCTGCCGCTCGTCGTCGTCAGCCTCACCGGCCAGTTCCTGCCGGGCATGACGATCCTGCGCGTGTCCGGCTATCACACGCCCGCGCGCCCGATCATCACGGCGACCAGCGTGATGTCGCTCGTGGTCGCGTGCTTCGGCGGGATCACGATCGTCGTCGCGGCGATCACCGCGGCGCTGTGCACCGGCAAGGACGCGCACGAGGATGCGGGCCGGCGCTACGTCGCCGGGCTCGCGAACGGTGCGTTCTACTTGGTCGGCGGGCTCTTCGCGGGCACGATCGTCACGGTGTTCTTCGCGCTGCCGAAGGCGTTCGTCGCGATCCTCGCGGGGCTTGCGCTGATCGGCGCGATCGGCGCGAACGTGTACGGGATCTTCGAGGACGAGAATCACCGCGAGGCGTCGGTGATCACGTTCCTCGCGACCGCGTCGGGCATGACGTGGCTCGGGCTCGGTTCCGCGTTCTGGGGGATCGTGATCGGGTCGCTTTCGTATGCGGTACTGAACAAGGTGCGGCGACAGGCGTGATGCGCAACACGCGCAACGCTCGCCGCCGCGTCGATCAGCGCGCGTGCTGGCGCAACAGCTGCGCGAGTGCATCGGCCGGCGCCGTCGTCCCGTAAAGCCGCTCCGACACGCCCTCCTCGACGTCGATCTGTCCGGCGTTGTGCACGTCGTAGAGATCGACGATCAACTGTGCATGGCGTTCGCTGAGGCCCGCCCGCAGCAGCGTCGCGGCCCAGGTGTCGCGCGGCAGTTCATGCGCGACGATGGCACGGCCGGCCGCCGCACCGAGCGTATCCGCAATCGTCGTCACGCTCACCCGCTGCGGCCCTTCGACGCTGACGATGCGCGGCCCGTTGCCGCCCTCGGGCGCATCGAGCAGCAGCCGCGCCGCGACGACGCCCACATCGGGCGCCCAGACCGTCGGGAACACCTTGCCGACCGGATGGTGGAAGCTCGGCAGCACGCCGGTGCCGAGCGCGACCGGCAGCACGCGCGCCCAGTTCTGCAGATGCTCAGCCGAACGTAGCAGCGTCAATTGCGTCGGGATCGTTCTCAGCCGCTCCTCGAGGTAATGGAACAGACGCGTGATGCCCGTGTTGCCTTCGCGCTCCGCGCCGTAATCCGACAGGGCGAGCAGTGCGGGCGGCGGGTTTGCGGCGAGTGCGGCGGTGGCGACGTCGATCGTCCGCGCCATCGTCGCGGCCGGATCGGGGTCGGCTACGGGTACCGGGCACAGTATCTGTACGGCCTGTGCGCCGTCGATCGCGGATGCGACCGCGTTCGCGTCCGTCAGCTCGGCGATCACGACATCGCAGCCAAGCTGCGCGAAGCGTTCACGATGGCGTGCGTCGCGCAACACCGCGCGCACGGGATGGCCGGCGTTGCGCAAGGTCGTCACGGTCGACTGGCCGACGTTGCCTGATGCTCCGAAGATCACGAACACGGTTCGCTCCTGGGGGGATGAAGGTGGGGTGATTGTCGGGTCGGAGAGCCAGGGTGTCGGACACAAACGGATGAATCGGACAGAAATGGACGAACGATTCAATGTCTGACGGTTCCCGGCTGGATTTCAGTGGAGCTCGAAGGCGACCGAGGCCTACCTGACCGATATCAAGCCGGTGTTTGCCGGCAGTTCATACCGCACCAAAGAGTCCCGCATCCGAAAGTACCTGGCTCCCAGGCTGGACGGCCTGTGCATGGACGAGATTGGCCCCAGTCTGATTCGTCCCATTCTGGAGGGATGCAAGGCACACGGGGCCTGGGCAGGCATTCATGTGAAAGGCAACTTGTCGGTCCTCTTCGAGTTCGCCGTGATTCGTGGCCTGGTTGAAGGCAATCCGATTCCTGGATTGCGTGGGTTGCTGCGCGCGCCCGTCAGCCAAAGCAGGCCGTCACGACTCGTGTGCAAATTCCAGGCCTTCTATCAAAAAGCTGCAGAGCTATCTGCGGCTATCCGGAAACATGCCTGAGCCTGAAGCTCATCACCCTGACGGCTTGCCGACCTGGCCAAGCGGCCGATGCTGAATGGGATGAGTCGATTTCGTGGATAGCCACCGCCGGGCACCTACGCCAGCCCCGCATCGCGGGTGCTGCCGTAGGACCATGCTACGCGCGGCGTGCTGGAGCGATAGCTGTCGTGGTAGCCGGCCGTGTTCGTGAACATGCGTGAGCCGATCCAGGTCACGTCGTGCATCTGCACCTCGTCAAGCTGGAGACGCTGTATGAACAGCTTGAACCGAGGCGGTGCGGGTGGGCGAGCAGGAATAGGAATTGGTTGGGTGCCTATTGTTGGACGAGGGGCGCGCCTTGCTCCATATGTGGAACCGACTACCTTGCTGGGGCAGACAGTAATCCCGTGCCGCGACGGTCGCCACGAAGCCATATCCAGCGGTTTGCATACCAAATTGAATTTCGTACAAGTTGCCTGATTTCCGCGTGAATTTTCAGAATCGTCTCATATCCCCACCATCAATCAATGCCCATGCTGGCGTCCAGAGAAGTCCATGTACGTCCATCTCTGCTGAGAGCCTGCTGCCCACTCTGCCCTAGCGGCAGCAACCGTAGGTGCTCAGCCACTTGGAGCATCGATGGCAAGACAATCCGATATGCGCTTCACCTTCAAGGCGGGGGGCCTCGAATTCGACGTGGTTTCGTTCGAGCTGGAAGAAGGACTGAGCCAGCCGTTCACGCTGTCGGTCGACCTGGCCAGCACTGATCCGTCGATCGACTTCGCGGCCGTTCTCGACCAGCCCGCGCAGCTCACCATCTGGCGCGCCGGCCAGCCCGTGCGCTACGTCCACGGCCTGGTCAGCGATTTCGAACAAGGGGAAACCGGCTTTCGCCGCACCCGCTATCGCGCGGTGGTCGAACCCAGGCTCGCACGTGCAGGGTTGTGCGCCGACTGGCGCATCTTCCAGCGGCAGAGCGTGCCGGACATCCTGTCGGCGGTGCTCAAGGAACACGAGATCACCGACTACGAACAGTTGGTGACCGAGACGCATCTGCCGCGTGAATACTGCGTGCAGGCGGGCGACAGCGACTTGCATTTCCTCGCACGGCTGGCGGCGGAAGAAGGCTTCTACTACGCTTTTGCCTTTGCCGATGACAGCCACCGCCTGGTCCATGGAGACAATCTCTACATCTTCGGCTCCATCGACGGCGGCCCGGTCGAATACAACGCCACGCCGGGCGGCGACCAGCCCACGCCGGCGCTGCGGCGCTTGCGCTACAGCGAGCGCGTGCGTACCGCGCGGCAGACCCAGCGCGACTACACCTTCAAGCACCCGACCTATAACCAGGAGCATCAGCACGACGGCGCGCAGCTCGATCACCAGGGGCAGGACTACGAGGTCTACCAATTCCCCGGCCGCTACAAGGAAGACGCGGCGGGGCGGCCCTTCACCCGGACCCGCCTGCTCGGGCTGCGCGGCGACGCCCGCGCCGCCGAAGTGGAAGGCGACGATGCGCGCCTGGTGCCCGGCCTGGCCTTCGACCTCACCGGCCATCCGCGCGCCGATCTCAACCGTGGCTGGCGGCCCCTGCGCATCAGGCATCGCGGCGTACAGCACACCAGCCAGTCCGAGGAAAGCGCAGACGCGGAACTGGGCACCTACTACAGCTACACCGCCGAGCTGATTCCCGACGATGTGGAATGGCGCCCGCAGCCGATGGCCAAGCCGCGCATCGACGGCCCGCAGGTCGCCATCGTCGTCGGGCCGCAGGGTGAGGAAATCCACTGCGACGAGTGGGGCAGGGTCAAGGTCCAGTTCACCTGGGACCGGCAGGGCAAGTCCGACGAGCACAGCTCCTGCTGGATCCGTGTTTCGCAGAACTGGGCCGGCGCCACCTGGGGCCACATGGCCATCCCGCGTATCGGCCAGGAAGTCCTGGTGGGCAATATCGACGGCGATTGCGACCAGCCTCTGATCATCGGCAGAACGTACATGGCGCTGCAGCGGCCGCCGTATGAGCTGCCCAAGCACAACATCCTCAGCACCATCAAGAGCAAGGAGCACAAGGCCGGACGCAACAACGAACTGCTGTTCGACGACACCAATGGCGAGATCAGCACCACGCTGCGCAGCGACCAGGGTGCCAGTGCGCTCAACCTGGGCTACCTGGTCCACCCGCGCCCGGGCGGCGGCAAGGCGCGCGGCAAGGGCTTCGAGCTGCGCACCGACGAGCACGGCGCGGTGCGCGCCGGCTCCGGCCTGCTTCTGACCACCGAGCCGCGCCCGCATGCCAGCGAGCATCACAAGGACCTCAAGGAGACCGCTGCCCGCCTGGACGTGGCCGGCGAGCAGCAGGAGGGCTTCGGCACCCAGGCCCGTGAAGTTCAGGCGCAGGAGGCGGGTGACCAGGATATGGTCGCCAAGGCGCTGAAAAAGCAGCACCAGGGCATCGTCGGCAACGGCCCCGGCGATCCGGCGAGCAACAACTTTCCCGAATTCGCGCAGCCGTACGTCGTCGTCGCCAGCCCGGTGGGTATCGCCACCAGCACGCCAGGTTCGACCCATATCGCCAGCGGCGAGCACATTGCGCTCAGCAGTACGGAACACATCAGCCTGACCAGCGGCAAGCGCCTGCTCGCCAGTGCCAGCCGTGGCATCCGCCTGTTCGTGCAGAGCATGGGTTACCGCCTGGTAGCCGCGGCGGGAGACATCGACATCCGAGCGCTGAAGGACAGCATCAACCTGCTGGCCAAGCTCAACATCACGTACACCGCCGAGCGCATCACGCTGAACGCCAAGACCGAGCTGGTCATCAACGGCGGCGGCAGCGCCACGGTGTACAACGCCGGCGGCATCACCCACCAGACCAGCGGGCGCTACACGGGCCATGCGGCCAAGTTCAGCTACACGGGGCCCAAGAGCCGGGCGACCAGCTTTCCGGAGCCGCCCAAGCCCAGCCAGGGCAATCTCGAACTGTTCAACCGTTACGCCAATCTGCGCGGCCTGGCGAACGGCGGTTTCGAAGTCGAGGACGCGCTCGGCAAAGTCTTCAAGGGCACGCTCGATTCAGCGGGCCGCAACGTGGTCTCCGGCGTGGCGCCGGGTCCGGCAAAGATTCGTTTTGGGCTTGACCCCGCCGACCCCTGGTCGGAGGCCAGTTATGTCGGCGTGCCCAAATGGCCTGCGAATCCGCCCAGTGGCGGTATCGGCCAGGTCCAGGCTCTTGTCGCCGGCGTCATGCCGTCGCAGCCCAAGGCCTCCGCGCCCGTGCCAGCCATGGCGAAGTCCCTGAACGTTGGCGCTCCGTCAGTGCCGGCATCGGGCCCCGGCCGCTGGGTCACCACGGACAACGATTACCACGGCATCAAGAACACCGGGGTCATGTTCATCAATCGCCTGACTTCCATGGGCGACGAAGGGCGCCTGTTCGGCTCCGACGGCAAGGACTACATGAACACCACGCGCGACAAGATCCAGCAGTGGAAGCCATTGCCCGCGGATGCCGATCCGTGGCTCAAGGAAAACTCGGCCGTTCACACCTACGGCGAGACCCGGAAGATCAAGCAACGCTATCTCGAAGGCGCCGATGCCTGGGCCATCGGCGGCAAGTCCTGGCATTGGCAACCCGGTGTTGCCGACGAAGTTCACGAAATCAAGGGGGGCAAACCATGAAAGAAACACGCCTGCTGCTCGAAAACACCCACGCCAACGGCGCGGCGGTCAGCCATGGAAGTTACGAGGTTGAAGATGCCCGGGGGCGAGTCTTCACCGGCACGCTGGACGAAGCCGGCCGCGCCCTTGTCGTTGACCTGGCTCCCGGCCCCGCGCGCGTACAGTCTGGCGACGACCCGGCCGCCCCCTGGGACAAGAGCAGCTATATCGGCACGCCGACGTGGCCCCCCACGCCGGTTCAGCGGACAGCGGCCAATCCGGATTCAAACCGGGAGGTGCCGTGGTGACGCGTCCGCTCTACCTGTTCTGGGGCGGGCTGGATCTGCTCTATCTGATTCGCTTCCTCTGGCTCAACTTCGCCGACGGACGCATTCCGCTGTACCACGACATCCAGGCATTCGGGCAATTGCACGAGCCGGGCGACCATGCGGCCGTCTGGCTCGGCCTGTCCCTGCTGCTCACCGTGTCCATCGCCGTGTCGGCCTGCCTGTTTCTGCGGGGCGGCCGCTGGCCTATGCCCAGGTGCCGCTGCGCCTGCTCTTGGCGGTGCCATCTCTGTCATTCATTCCATGGCTATTGCACTTGGGCGAGGGATCAAGCCTGTCGCTCAACCTCGGGCTGCTGCTGGTATCCGAGGTGTTGAAGGTCATCACCCTGCGTCGGCACGGGCGCGCGAATGGTCCTGCCGCCCCCGCTGCGTAGCGCTCCACCCAATACCCCCCATTCATCACCGAGCACGGCCGTGGTCATGCCGTGCAAGCCAACCTACACCACGAGTCACGCATGGCAAGCCCGAAGCCGCAGGAACAACAACGTGAACCCCAGGTGGCGGTCGCGCCGCTGAACACCGTCGATGCGCGCGACGTCAACCGAGGCGCCCAAGAGTTCGACCAGTGGCTGCGCAAAGTCAGCGATGGCGTGGTCACCCTCGACCGCATCCGCACCGTGGCGGGTTCGCTGCCCGTGGTCGGCAACATCATCGCCCTGGTCGACAGCCTGGGCGATATCGTCACCCTGTCGCAGGCCAAGGAGCGCCAACTGCTCGACTGGGTCAGCCTGGGCATCAACCTCATCGGCGTGCTGCCGGCGCCGCCGACCATGGCGGCAGCGCGCATGAGCCTGCGCCCGACCCTGTTCCTGGTGCGCCAGGAGCTGAAGCTGAATGGCAAATCGCTGCTCGGTGATGCCCTCGTCAACGTGCTCGTGGCCCACCTCAACGCCAGCATCGTGGGCGAGATCGACAAGTTCGCCAAGGAGGCGCAGGGCAAGCTCAACGGCATCCTCAAGGATGCGGGCGATTGGGGCGGCAAGGCGATTGTCGACATCGCGGGCGGTCTCGAAGCGCTCGCCACGGGCAAGCTCAACGCATCCGGCGACGCCAAGGCAGCGGCCGAGCAAATGCGTGCCGCTGGCGATCAGTTGCTGCATGACCCCAAGGCTAGCATCAGCAATTTCCTTGGCGCCGTGTGGAGCGTCTATAAAGCCACCGGCAAGGCCGCCGCCAACGTTGCCGCCAAAACCCTGCTCGACGAGCGCCAGCGTGAACTGGTGCTTCGCAACACCAAGGCGTTAAGCAATTTCGCGCCGGAACTCAAGCGCCAGGTCGCCAGCCTGGGCGACGAGAAAGTGGCCAACAGCATCGGCTATCTGCTCGCCTCCCTGGTCACCGCCTTGGCGCGCTGGCGTGCGCGCGGTGCCGCCGGCCAGAGCGCCAACGTCAAGCCCAAGACCACGAGCAAGGGGGAGAGACAGGGCTCGGAAGGCATGATGGAGGCCCAAACCAGACAGCACCCCACTACGAAGGACCCCAATCCGCTCAAGGAAGGCTGTACGTGCGCCAAGACCGAGCGCAGCATCAGCTTCGCCATGGGCAGCGAGACGCTCAGCCATACCGACTTCACGCTCCCCGGGCCATTTCCCATCGACTGGACACGCACCTACCGCTCCAGCCTGGGGGCCTACGATGCGGGCGAATTCGGCGCGCGCTGGATCACCCCCTACACCACGCGCCTCGACGTGGTTGGCGACGGCCTGCGTTACCACGCTGCTGATGGCCGCAGCCTCGACTACCCGCTGCCCAAGGTGGGCGAAGCGCACGACGACCGCATCGAAGACCTCACGCTGATCCGGGTCGGCGAAAGCAGGCTGGCATTGTGCCGAGGGTTCGAGCGCCGCGAGACCTACCAGCGTTATGGCGACCGCTACCTGCTCACGCAGATCGAGTTGCGCGGCGGCGCCGGCATGCTGCTGGGCTACGACCATCGCATAGGCGAGCGCGTGGTGCTCTCCGACATCGTCACCTACCAGGACGACCCCAGCCAGCCGCACACCCACCTCGGCACCGACGTGGACGAGGCCGGCCGCATCATCGGCCTGTGGCTGATGGGCGAGGACAAGCCCCTGCGACGTCTGAGCCTGTATCGCTACGACGAGGCCGGCGACCTCACGCTGGCCCAGGACGAGAACGCCGAGGTCTGGACCTACCAGTACCAACACCACCTGATCACCCGCTACACCGACCGCACCGGCCGGGGCATGAACCTCGCATGGCAGGGCGAAGGCCCCGACGCCCGTGCCGTGCATGAATGGGCCGACGACGGCAGCTTCGAGGTGCGGCTGGAATGGGACTCGAACATTCGCCTTACCTACGTCACCGACGCCCACGGGCAGGAAACCTGGTACTACTGCGACATCCTCGGCTACACCTACCGCATCACCCACCCGGACAAACGCTCCGAGTGGTTCTTCCGCGACGATGCCAAGAACGTCATCCGCCATGTCCACACCGATGGTAGCGAAGACCGTTACGCCTACGACGAGGTCGGCAACCTGCTCGAACACATCCGGGCCGATGGCACGGTGGTGCACTACGCGTGGGATACGAAGAACCAGCTCATCAAGATCAGCGATGCCGAGGGTGGGCTCTGGCTGCGCGACTACGACACGCGTGGCCGCTTGACCGAGAGCGTTGACCCGCTCGGCAACAAGACCGAGTACGCGTACAACCCGATGGGCCTGCCGATCGGCATCACCGACGCCAGCGGCAAGATCAAGCAGCTCGAGTACAACGCCGATGGACGGCTCACGCGCTACGTCGACTGCTCCGCCAAGGCCAGCGCCTGGGCCTACGACGAACGCGGCCAGCTCGTGCAGTTCACCGACGCGGCGGGCAACGTCACCCGCTACCGCTACGAGGCCGGCCAGCTCGCCGTCATCCGCCACCCCGACAACAGCGAAGAACACTTCGAGCGCGATGCCGAAGGGCGTTTGCTGACCCACGTCGATGCCCTGGGTCGGCGTACCGAATGGGACTACACCGAGGCCGGGCTGCTCGCCAGCCGGGTGGACGCGGCCGGCCAGACCCTGCGCTACCAGTGGGACAAGCTCGGTCAGCTCACCGCGCTGCGCAACGAGAACGGCCGCGAAGCCGAGTTCCACTACGATCCGGTGGGTCGCCTGCTCGCCGAAACCGGCTTTGATGGCGCCACCACGCGCTACGAGTACGAGGAAGAAACCGGCAAGCTGGCGCGCGCGGTGGACGGGCAGCGCATCACCGCCTACACCTTCGATGCAATGGGCCGCCTCGCTGAGCGGCGCGCGGCGCTGCAAACCGGCGAGACGCCGCCGCGTGAGCAAGCCTGGCAGGTGGAACGCTTCGCGTATGACCTCAACGGCAACCTGGCGCTGGCCACCAACGCCGACAGCCGACTGCAATGGTTCCACGACGCGGCCGGCAACCTGGTGCGCGAGCACCAGCACTACATCTGCCTCGGCAAGCCGCTGGTCGGCGTGTGGCAGCACGAATACGACGCGCTCAACCAGCGTATCGCTACCGTGCGCCCGGATGGGCACCGCGTAAGCTGGCTCACCTACGGCAGCGGACACCTGCTGGCCCTGCAATTGAACGAGCGCGAACTGGTCAGCTACGAGCGCGACGACCTGCACCGTGAAATCGTCCGCACCCAGGGCAATCGCCTGCTGCAGAAGCAGCAGTGGGATGCCATGGGGCGGTTGAGCGAGCAGGTACTTGCCCACGAGGCCAAAGAGCCGGCCACGCAAACCGCTGGCGGCAGCCGCCTGCTGGTGCGCCGCTACCGCTACGACGCCAGCGGCCAGCTCACCGACATCAACGACACGCGGCGCGGCCAACTGGCCTACCGCTACGATCCGGTGGGCCGGCTGCTGGAGGCACAAAGCCGCCTGGGCCACGAAACCTTCGCGTTCGACCC